>RGUG01000282.1 GCA_010027915.1 bacterium
GGGGGCCAATTGATACGGTTGTCTGTGGAACCCTTGAGCACGTATGGGGTGGTGCAGGGGCAACGCATTCGGTTTGTTCCCACGGTGTTTCAACATTCGTTTGATTCAACGGAGGGGTTGCAACCGGGGCAATGGGTGGTGGCCCAACCCCTTGATGCACGGGCCCAACAGTGGGGATTGCGGGTTACACCACAGTCTGGCATTCCCTATTTATGGGTACAAGTTAAAACCGCCAATCAAGGCCATTATTTTGTGACCCCCCCGTTTCAATCCATTCGGTTATCGGCATCGGATGCCAAGGCAATCGCCCGCTGTTTTGATGACACCATAAAAGGGAATACCCCGTATAAGGTTTCCATGAGTGTGGCAGTGAGGCAATCAGGACCCACCTGGGTGTTGACAGGTATTTGGGTATCGGGGCGGTTTTACAGGAGGTATTAACATGTTGGTATTGGACACCAGTGTTTTGGTTCATAATCCCAATGCTTTGTACTCGTTTCCCGACCAAACCGTGGTGATTCCGATTGCAGTGATTGAAGAGTTGGATCGGTTTAAAGGGCTCACTGACAAAAAAGGGGTGCATGCCCGAAAAGTATTACGTGAATTGGATGGGTTGGTACAAAAAGGGGCCTTAAAATCAGGGGCCCGATTGCGTAACAACGGAACCCTCAAAATTGAGGTATCCATGCCCAGTGGGTCTTTGCCTTACCCGATTTCGAGTACCGATCATGCAGACCATCGCATTGTGGCGGTGGCGTGGGCCTTGCGTCATCAGGGGCAGTCGGTGGTGTTTGTATCCAAAGACTTTAGTGCCCGTATCAAGGCCGAATCATTGGGGATTCCCACCCAGGATTACCAAAAAGACACGGTCGATTACAGCGAATTATACCGTGGGTGGCGTGAGATGTCGGTGCCCCCCACTGCCTTGGAACGGTTGTATCGAGACGGTGCCATCGACACCAAGGCCCGTTTGTTTGACAACGAGATGGTGAGGTTGCAAGCAGGGGGAAACAGTGCCCTGGTCAAGTATGACCGGCCCCACAAGCAATTGGTTCGCTTGGTAACCGATCTAGACGCAATGGGCATACGGGCATTGAATATGGAGCAACAGTTTGCCATGGCCTTGCTGCTAAATGACGACATTAAATTAGTCACACTGGTCGGCCAGGCGGGTACCGGTAAGACGCTGATTGCATTGGCGTGTGGGTTGCAACGGGTGGTGGGACGAAACCCCCGATACGAAAAATTATTGGTGGCCCGTCCGGTGGTGCCACTGGGCAATGACATTGGGTATTTGCCTGGTTCGAAAGATCAAAAATTAAATTTTTGGATGCAACCCATTTTTGATAATTTACGCTTTATCCTACACAAAGACGACAAAGATACCAAAGACCGAGGGTTTCGCACATCCAAAGCCGCCGATAAAATTGATTATTTAATTGATTCTGAGTTAATTGAAATAGAAGCCATTACCTACATTCGAGGCCGCAGCATTCCCAATCAATACATTGTCATTGATGAGGCCCAAAACCTCACCCCTCATGAGGTCAAAACGATTGTGTCGCGGGTAGGAAAAGGAACTAAAATTGTCTTAACCGGTGACCCCGAGCAAATCGACAGCCCCTATTTGGATGCCAATTCAAATGGGTTAACGTATACGGCCGAACGATTAAAGGGGCACCCTTTAACGGGGCATATGATGCTAAGCAAAAGTGAACGGTCTGAAATTGCATCATTAGCAGCTGATATGTTATGACCCCACGGGTGGTATTCATTTGTCAATTGGCGTATCCCGAATTGGTATCGACGGGGTTGACAGTCACCGAATTGGCCGAGGGGCTGGTTCGGGAGGGGGTGGCGGTGACGGTGATTGCCGGGCCCATGACGGTCATGCGAGGGGCAGTCCGACCACCCCGAGAG
>RGUG01000283.1 GCA_010027915.1 bacterium
CAACCGAACAATGCAATGAGATTGGCACCATGTTGCAAGTCCGTGGGGCTGAAATTGGCACCACGACCAACCGTACCCGGCGGTGTGGCTGGTTGGATATGGTGGGGTTAAAGTATGCGGTTCGTGTCAATGGCGTCACCGACATTTGCTTAACCAAATTGGATGTATTAGACGAGTGTCCCGAGGTGATGGTGTGTACGGGGTATCGATTGCCCGGTGGCCGGGTGTTGACCGAGTTTCCGTTGGATCATGATGAATTTGCCCAGGCCGAGCCGCTTTATGATGCCTTGCCTGGATGGCAATCGGATACCTCGGGGGTTACCCATTATGCTGATTTGCCACCCAACGCCAAACGTTACATTGAGTATGTGTCACATCAGGCAGGGGTGCCCATTTCATTGATATCGGTGGGATCGCGGCGGCATCAAACCATTCGGTTGATTGCGGCGTCATAGGAGGGTAGAACGGTGTGGACTGGACTCATTCATCATTATCGATCGTTTTTGCCGGTGACGGATGCTACCCCGGTGGTATCATTGTGTGAGGGAAATACACCCCTGATTCCCCTGGCCAATTATGTTGCCACCCATCGCTTGCCCATTGAGTGGTATGTGAAGTTTGAAGGCCTCAATCCCACTGGGTCCTTCAAAGATCGGGGGATGACCATGGCCATCACCAAGGCCAAGGAAGATGGTGCCCGGGTGGTGATGTGTGCGTCCACGGGTAATACATCGGCATCGGCGGCGGCCTATGCGGCCAAAGCCCAAATGGGATGCGTGGTGTTGATTCCCGATGGCAAAATTGCATTGGGTAAATTGTCTCAGGCCATGATGCATGGGGCCCAAGTGGTGCAAATAGAAGGCAACTTTGATGAGGCCCTTCAATTGGTGCGTGACATTACCCATTCCTATCCGATCACGTTGGTGAACAGTGTCAATCCATACCGTATTGAGGGTCAAAAAACGGGTGCATTTGAAGTGGTGGATGCCTTGGGGGATGCCCCCCATTACCACACCATTCCGGTGGGCAATGCGGGTAATATCACCGCATACTGGAAAGGGTACACGGAGTATTGGGGCCATCAGCGTATGACACGTCTTCCCAAGATGCTGGGTTTTCAGGCGTCAGGGGCGGCTCCCTTGGTGCATGGCCATCCGATTGAGCATCCTGAAACCATTGCCACCGCGATTCGCATTGGGAATCCTGCCAGTTGGTCGGGGGCGATGGCGGCGGTATCCGAATCCAACGGGTTGGTGGCGGCCGTAACGGATGAGGAGATGACCCAAGCCCAAATTGAACTGGCCCGTTATGATGGGGTGTTTGTTGAGCCTGCATCGGCGGCCAGTGTGGCCGGTGTGTTGCAGTTTCACCGTACCCACGGTTTTGAGCCTGGCTCGGTGGTGGTCAGTGTCGTCACCGGTCATGGCCTTAAAGACCCCAATCGGGCCATTGAGATTTCGCCTTCACCGGTAAAAGTGGGTAAAACCCAGTCGGCGATTTTATCCGTGATTGAACCCTTGATCAATCAAGTGGGGGCGGGTTAAATGGGAATGAAATACGTGGTGTGTTTGGGGGATGGGATGTCCGATTGGCCCATTCCCTCTTTGGGTCATCGTACACCCTTGGAGGTGGCCCATACCCCGAATATGGATCGTTTGGTGTCTCAAGGTCAGGGGGGGATGTGCTGGACGGTGCCGGAGGGATGTTACCCCGGTTCGGATGTGGCCAATATGGGGTTGTTGGGGTATGACCCTCGGCACTATTACACGGGTCGGGGGGCGATTGAGGCGGCGGCCATGGGAATCGTGTTGGACCCGGATGACATGGTGTTTCGTTGCAATTTGGTCACCATTGAACAAGGCCACATGGCCAGTTTTACGGCAGGCCATATTGGGTCAGAGGCGGGTCGTCGTGTGGTA
>RGUG01000284.1 GCA_010027915.1 bacterium
CGTCAACGGCCTGGGCCAAGGCTTTCTGCAATTGCTGCCATTCCGACTTGGTCAAGGGGGCCCATTCTCCCACCCGACACTTGCCCAATTGAATGGGGCCAATGGCCAATCGCTTCAAGCGTTTGACCTCAAAACCCAAACAAGCAAACGTACGCCGAATGATACGGTTGCGGCCCTCTGAGAGTTGAATTTCTAAGGTTTGATGGGATATCACCTCAAACGCATCCAATAACACCGGCCCATCCTCTAAAAAAATACCCGATTCCAAGCGTGTTAACAAATACTCCGTCACCGATTGATCCAATGTCACCCGATACCGTTTGGGAATATGAAACCGAGGATGGGCCAAATGATGGGCCAACTCGCCGTCATTGGTAAACAACATCAACCCCTCAGTGTCGCGGTCCAATCGCCCCACCGGTGCCATGGCCTGGGGCACCCGTCGCATAAAATCACCCAAACAACGACGACCCGATGGGTCTTCCATCGTGGAAATAACCCCCACCGGTTTATAAAACTTGTAATACACATACGACAGCGAATACTCAACCCGCTCACCCGACACATGCACCACATCCGACGTCGGATTAAGGCGTTTGACCAATGAGGTCACCACATGACCATTAATCATCACCTCGTGGTGCCGAACCAAATTCAAAATGTCCCGCCGTGACAATGGCGTCTGCGACGCCAAAAACTCTTCCAATCGAATAAGCCCTTTACTCATAACACCGTTACCTCCGGTCGGTCATACAGCCCGATGGTATGGGCCACCATATTCATCACCGCCTTGCCTGACGCAACGCGTATGCCACCCTGACGAATCATCACCTGACCCTGTAATTGCACACGGGCCCCCGAGGGTGACCATTCAAGATGCTGGGCCTTAAACAACAACGGGTCTGACCCATCATATCGACCCGACACCTCTGACAATCGAAGGGCCATGGTGTCCAGCTGGGCCATGCCCGACCCCGCTGATATCACCAAGGCCGATGGGTAACGCCAGGTGGTCACACGCACACCATGGGCCTGTAATTGTGACGACGATCGCCATACCGATGCACGATCCGCTTCCATGACCCACACGGGACGTTCCCACTCATATTGGGTAATCGTCACGCCCCGAAACTGAAAATCAGGGACACGTGGGGCCCGAACAGCATACCCATCAGGGGTATACCACAACCCAAACGCCAACACCAAAACCACCATCCCCACCACCCCACCTTGCATCAGTTTCTGACGGTTAATACTTGCCATACACCCTTTTTTCTTGGATCAACAGCCGACCAGATGTCACCAACGATTGACTGGCCTCCACCCATTTACCCTGTTTGTAATACCCCGTCGACAACAAAAAATGAAGGGCCGCTGCGTTGGGTTCCAATTGAATGGCTCTTTTGGCCAATCGAACCGCCTCATCCATCTGACCCATTTCACCTTTAACCAATGCCAAATACCCAACCGGCCATGGGTTTTGAGGGTCCAATGCCGCAGCCCGCTCCATATGAACCACGGTCAAGTCTTTTTTGTTCATAAAATAATACCCAAAGGCCAGCTTAAAATGGGCCTTCCAATTGGATGGCGATTGGGCAATCACACCCCGGTATTTTGCCACCACTTTTCCGGCATAATCCGGGTCATACGTGGGGATTTTTTTTAAGACCCCCCACCCTTTTTCGACCTGCCCATTATACGCCAAGGACATGGCATATTCAAAACAACTTTCAGCGGAAGGAGAGGCCGTATACACCGATTTTAAGGACACTAACTCTGCCACATTATCAGGTGAAATACGATACACCGCCCCATACACACCCACCGATCCCATCCACAATGCCAGTAGCATTCCCAGCCCCCAGCGCATCACCCGCATACCCATCACCTTTCTGCT
>RGUG01000285.1 GCA_010027915.1 bacterium
ACGACGGCGCAGTTCAATGTCCCCACCATAGATACTTGGTCATTGCCTGAACCCGTTTGCACAAAATTCAAACCGCCGTAGGTTTTGACTTTGTTGTTGCCCTCGCCCGCCAGCACAATGTTGCCTACATTGCCTTGGTGCACGGCTTGCAAACTCATGATATTTTGGGTGGTTTTGACCAAGGTGGTTGGCAAATCGTCACCTATCACCACAATGCGATCAAATTCAAACGAGTTTGAGGATGTCACGCCGATAGCGTCGGTGATCCAATTCAATGGTCCAGCCGTTCGAATTCGATCATTGCCATCACCCGACATCACCAAATTCCCAGCACCATAAGCACGAATGGTGTTTCCGTACATGCCCCCATTACCAGCTATCACTGTGTTCAAGCCACCAGTCACAGCGATGTTTGCAGGTCCATCTCCAGTTAACACCGCATTGAGTCCACCCAATGCTTGGGCAATGAGGTAACCATTTCCATTCATGATGACATTGGCACCGCCGGTCACGGTAATGACGTTGAACCCATGCCCTGCTAGCACCACATTTCCACCGCCCATTGCCCAAATTTGGTTATTTCCGTGACCAACCATCACCACATTCAGTCCTCCGGCGACGCTGATGTTGTCGTTACCCATGTATCCCGCTTTGACGACGTTTACACCTCCAAGTGCAATCACTTTGTCATCGCTGTCACCTGTGGTGATTTGATTAAACATACCGCCTACGGTGATATCACTGCGTCCTCGACCAGAGCGCGTGATGACATTCGCACCGCCAAATAGGCAAACATTCAAGTCCCCGAGATCGACATGCATGTTGATGACATTGACGCCACCTGCCCCCAAAGCTGTGACGTTGCCTGTTCTGCCATAACGTGAGATGACATTTGAAAATCCAACTGCACCTAGATGGATGTCACCATGGTCGGTATTGAGATAAATCCTGTTCAAACCAGTCACACCGTAAAAAGTCACACTCCCCCAGTAACCGCTGCGGTATATCGTGCTGCAGAGTGCACCACCGTAAAAAACCACATCACCCAGATCACCCCAATGGTCAACGTAAGCATTGATGGCCATGACAGCCATATACACATTGCCATTGCCTGATTTTTGAACCTCGACACCTCCAGTCAGACCTCGAAGCGTTAAGTTGCCCCATGTGTCTACGACCTTGGTGTAGAACGATGCCGTATCGACAGTGTCATTCCCCCCATAAGTTCGCACAGTGCCGCCAAATCCAATGGCAACAATGCTGTTGTCTCCATCATCGGCGTAGTAATTGCCTGTGAATAAAAAATTGACTGATTGAATGAATCCTGCCATGTCAGTTAACCGTCCTTTGATTGGTTTCAGTGTTGAAAGAAACAACGCACCCTTGGTTTGTGGGTACTGATGCATATGGGTCCCATGCGACCACGCAAGCCGTAGGCGTGTCCTTTGACATGGGGAAATATATGTTTGCGTAAGTCGGCAATCATCAACTTCGCATGGCCAAAGGGAGCGATAAATTCCTTGAAAAATAAAGCGCCTTGGTCACGCCATTCTTCTGGTTGTGGGTCGTGGCCTTGGTTCAGGACTTGATCCAAGGTATCCGTGTCGATAAAGGTCCATGCGCAAAATGCAAGCAGTTCTCCAGCTTGGTTTTCAATACAGCGAAAACGATTGCGCCGGATGGCTGTCCCAAACCGACTTGCAAAAAACCCCATTGGATATTGACGATGAATCGCCGAATACTGAGAAAGCCTGATTGCCGCGCCGAGGATTCGATGTTGATCAGTCAACGAGTGACTGGAGGAAATGTTGGGTGTTTCTTGAGTCTTGAGCGTCATCAAACAAATTTTATGTAGCTAAAAAATAGTAATGCTACACATTTTATTTGTTC
>RGUG01000286.1 GCA_010027915.1 bacterium
TCATGTTGCCTCACGTTCCCGACGAAAAGATGGCGCGAGCACAGTATCTCGCTGAAATGACGCGGGAACTGTTGTTGGCCAACGCCGACCTTCGTGGGAAAACAGACCGCGACGATATGCGAAACCAGCGGTTTCTCCCCACGGGAACACTTTTGCGTGAGTTGTTCAACGGCAGTTGGAAAGACTGGCGAGCAGCAGTGACACTCACAATTGACCGCACCATTCGCGCAAACGGCGCACTGTATCAAGGGGAAGCGATGTTTAATGTGTTTTCGCCCGTGAATTTAATGTCTCTGCTCCAACCCCAGTTGTTGAATAAAAGCATCATGCGGGGTTTTCGCGGGAAATGGGGAACAAATCAGCTAAACGGGCACGGATTTCCTACTTGGACGCCATGTCGCACACACGCCGTGTTGTAGCGGATTTTGACACGGGAATGAAAACCACGGGCCCGCGCAAACTCCACACGTCGCAAATCGGGTATTTCTGTACATCCGAGACACCAACGGGTGCCCACATCGGTGTAACCAAAAACATGTCAATGATGACGCAGTATTCGTTTGGAGCGTCCATGAAACCCGTTTACGAATGGCTGAAAACCAAGGGAGGTGTGATTCCTGTTGCCGACACCACACCGACACTGCGCGTCACCGCGTCAGTTGTTCAAATTAACGGGGGCACCATCGGATTTACACTGGACCCGTTAGGACTCACACGAGTCCTGAAACTGATGAAATGGAATGCGTGTTTGTCTCCCACCGCGTCCGTGTCGTTCAACACCACCGAACGAGTCGTGCGCATTCTGTTGGATGAGGGGCGACCGATTCGCCCCCTGTGGCACTTGTCACCCGAACTCGTGAAACTTGTGCGGGAGTCTGGATATTCTGTATTGTTGGGATTGCCGTGGGCCAAACTGGTGTTTGGCAACTGTTTGACAATTCCGGACAGTATGCGGGTTCTGCGAACCACTGCGTTTGTGGACCCCCTCGCCGAAAAACCCGGCGCAACCTTTGCCGAATACGACGCACTGTTGTCACCCACAGCGGGGTTTATTGAATACTGCGACCCTGTTGAGATGAACGAAGTGTTGATTTCGTGGTGGGGGTCTCTGGATTCCGATGATGGCGGACACACGCATGCCGAACTCCACCCCAGTACTCTTACGGGTCTCCTCGCATCCATGATTCCGTTTTCCAATCACAACCAGGCTCCGCGTAATCAACTGTCCAATTCGCAATCCAAACAGGGGATTGGAACCATGGTCACCAACATTAAAGACCGCTACGACACCTATTCACACCAGCTGTGCTATGGCGAAGCCCCTCTGTGTCGTACATTCATGTATGAAATGATTGGAAACGGCGAAATGCCGTATGGTTTCAATTGTATCATCGCTGCCACCTCCGAGTCTGGATACAATCAGGATGACGGACTCATTATCAACAGTGATTCGGTTGCGCGGGGAATGTTTCAGAGTCTGTCGTTCCGTTCGTATACGTGTGCCGAGGAAACCGACCCCCAAACACTGGCACACAGTCATATTTCAAATCCGAAATTTGTGTCGGCGTGGACAGCTCTCCGACCAGGGTTGGACTATTCAAAGTTGGATGACAGTGGTATTATTCGCGAAGGTGAAATCGTGGATGAAAACACTGTGCTCGTGGGCCGGTACCTTGTGTTGCCGGAAACAAACGAAATTAAAGATGCGTCGGTGACTCCTGGTCTGTATACATCGGGTCGCGTTGACTCTGTGGTGATTCTACACCAGGACGGTCCGGCGTCCTCGTCCTCGTCCTCGTCATCGGCTCCAACACTGCTCGTAAAAGTCCGCATCATTGAATTACGTACTCCGCAATTGGGCGACAAGTTTTCCTCGCGTCACGGACAAA
>RGUG01000287.1 GCA_010027915.1 bacterium
GATTCGGTATACCGAATCACGCACTGATCGGGGGAAAGGGGTTTATGCGTTGGCCACGATGGGGGATTTAATGGCCTCGCGCATGGCATTGGCGTTTCCGGAAGGAAGACCGGTTACTGACCCGTCCTTTTGCACGTCGAATCCTTTTCGGTTGTTGTGGGTGCCCAGTTCACGACCGTATCAGTTGGCGGCGTTTGGTCCATTTAGTGTGGCCACGATTCAGGTGTTGTGTCGGCATCATCCCGAATGGCACATGGCGATCATGCGGGCCCCCAGTATTCGGGAAGAGGACTGGGCAAGCAGTCTGCAGGGTTTGCCTGAGTCGGTCGAGGTGGTGCCACACGACTTATCGGCCATTGCCCATGCGGATTTAATGGTCTCATTGCCCGGTACGGTGACCGCTGAGGCGGGGTATTTGCATACCCCCATGCTGACGGTATTGCCATTAAACGATCCCCGTCGCATTCGCTTGGACGGTCTGTTGGGGTTGGTCGGTGAATGCCCAGGTGTGGGACCCTTGCTCAAACGGGCGGTCATTCAGGTACTCAAGAATCGTCCGCGGTTGCTGGCCATTCCCAACCGACGATTGGGTCGGGCTGTGGTACCCGAATACATGGGGGTGATGACCCCAGAGGATTTGGCAAGGCACGTAATAGCGACCAGTGACCCGGCGGTATTGGCCCGCTGTCGATCCGGGTTGGCGGCGTTGACCCCCTCATTGGTGCCGGTCGATACACTCATGGCGGCCTTATGACCCTTTGCCACATGCAGCGGTGGATGCAACAAGAAAACGAGGCGGTGATGGCAGCATTGGGGGGGGCTGGTTTACACCCACCACCGCCATTGCCAGATGTGCTGCGTCACCGAGTGGCACGATTTAACAATCCGAATGTGTTGCGTTTTCAGGACGCGGTGGCAAAGATCGATGCGTTGCAATTGGCGGCCCATTCGGGTGAATTGGGGTCGATGATTACCATGGGAACAGGCGTGGACACCCCCACCCACCAGGCACTAACCGACGGGTTAATGGGCTTATGCCCCTGGCGGAAGGGGCCCTTTTCGTGTTTTGGGGTAACCATTGACACCGAATGGCAGTCGCAGTTGAAGTGGGATCGATTGGGGGACATGGACCCTTTGATTCGGGGTAAGACGGTATTAGATGTGGGATCCAATTCGGGGTATTATTTGTTTCGTATGTTGGCCCATTCCCCCCGATTGGCGTTGGGGATTGATACCAGTGATGTGATGTGGGTTCAGCATCATGTGTTGCAACGTTGGATTCGGCCATGGGCAGGCGATGCCTGGATGCTGGGGGTTGGTATAGATGATGTAATGGGGTGGCGTGGGGCATTTGATACGGTATTGGCGATGGGGATGGTGTATCACAGGGCGGATCCCATCGCGTTTTTACGTGCCATGCGACAGATGCTCAAGCCATCGGGTACATTGGTGTTGGAAACCCTGGTAATACCCGGGGACGGACAATGGGCCTTGATGCCGTATCCTCGGTACGCCAAGATGCGAAATGTGCACCTGATACCCACGGTAGAGGGTGCGGGGGTGTGGTTAAAAAAAGCGGGGTATCGGTGGTGGACCTGTCAGCATATGGGGGTGACCATGGAAAGTGAGCAACGTCGTACGGCGTGGATTCAAACCGAAAGTTTGGGTGATTTTTTAATGGGTGATCATACGGTCGAGGGGTATCCCCGTCCCCACCGGGCGGTGATCAGGGCGGGTTAAGGGGCGATAGCGAAACGGATCATGGCATGGATACCATAGCAGACTGTGTACCGAAACCCCACAGTAGAGCGTGCAAGGGGTTAAAAAAGGCGGGGGTACGGTGGTGGACCTGTCGCATATGGGGGTGACCATGGAAAGTGAGC
>RGUG01000288.1 GCA_010027915.1 bacterium
CACCGGCCTCGGCACCATCATAAGCGATCGTGCACCTTTTCCCATCGGAAAAGTGTGTGTGCCCTATCGCCACCGCATCATGGACCGAAAGGCGGGTGAAATCACGATGCGATGAGAGATAGGTGGTAGGATCAATCAGACATTGGATATCCCAAGGTGGTCAACACCAATGGGTCCATCGTACGGGGATGACACCGCTTGAAGGGGTAATCAATGAAACGGATACAACCCACACCATGGCCCCATGACGCCAAGATCAGATCGTGGGCGATCCTATCAATCCAGTATGCCTTGATTTAAGCATCTGATCATGTCAGGATACGAGCATGACAAAGTGGCGACGGGTTGCACTAACGTTTCTGGCGACGATTTGCTTGGGTCGGTGGTTGCCCCACCCCCCCAATTGGACACCCGTGGGGTCGGTGGCAGTAATAGGGGGCACCTACATGGGGCCGTGGCGTACCCTTGGGGTGGTGATGGTGGGTGTGTGGGTATCGGATATGGTGTTGAACAATGTGGTATACGCCTCCCCCGAATGGGTGTGGCTGACCAAGGGATGGCTGTTTTTGGCATTGGGATATGCTGCCATGACCTTTTCATCGCATTGGGTGTCCAAATATGACAACGGGTATACCGGGGTGGTCGCACGTGCGACAGTGGGATCATGGCTCTTTTTTATGATCACCAATGCGGGGGTATGGTGGGGTGGGTCGATGTATTCCACCACCATAGCAGGACTCACCATGTGTTATCTGGCCGGCATACCCTTTTTAATCTCAGCCTGGATGGCAGACGTGGCGTTTTCGGTGGCCTTAAAGTGGGTCTTAGAACGTGGCATCGTCAAGCGAATCATGACCGCCGGACAGACAATGCCGGCTTAAGGGGGGATATAACGATAGGGGAAAATGACGATCGGGGGAACGGTGTCGGGGCGTGATGAATCCCCCCGCCCTGATGATATTCCCACCCGACGACCTGATGGTATTGCCATCCGACTGTTGTTTCATCGGCAGACACTGGCCGCTGTGGGGAAAATGACGATAGGGGAAAATGACGATCGGGGGGCATGACGGTGTCGGGGCGTGATGAATCACGCCCTGATTCATCACACAGTAACCTCTAAATCACGATTCTGATATAAAAACTGAAGAAGTGTCAGCCGAATGGTCAACCAGGAAACAGTAGAAGACCGAGAAGAAGCAGAAGAAGGAGAAGAAGAAAGATCGCAAACGGTCCGTGTCCTGACGATTCCAGAAGACGGCGATTGATCTAGAGATTGGCTCTTGGTCACACATTTATCCAACCAACAACAAAGCTGCTGTAATGAGGGGGAGACAATAGCAGGCCCATGGTACGATGGAATCAAGGAAGTCGAGTAGGACCTTATCTGATCGTCTGTTAGCAATGTGTTAGATTGAATCACGTGTTGTAATACCGCTTTGTCATGATCAGAAAGTGGAATCGATTGAGCCCGCCCAATATTCAATTCATCATTCATTTCATCGGGTAGGTCAACTTTTTGAATATCATTCAACACCCGATTAACTTGCACAAGGGTTATGCGTTGCTCATCAACAGGGAAAGCTAACAGAATGCTTTTCAGTGCCTCAATGGCTTGGCTGGCACTGTCGGATGAATCCGTCATCGCCACACTTTCCAGTGCCTCAATGGCTGGGCCCGAATGTGAATACGTCAATACAATATCTTTTAGCGTCTCAATGGCTTGATTGGCCTTGTCGGATGAATCCGTCATCGCCACACTTTTCAGTACCTCAATGGCTTGCTTGGCGTTGTCGGCTGTGGCCTTTATTGCAATGCTTGATAGTGCCTGAATGGCTTGGGTGGCCTTGTCGGCTTTGGCCTCTGTT
>RGUG01000289.1 GCA_010027915.1 bacterium
ACAGCACTAAATCATGCACCAATCACCTCCATGGAGTGTAAGTAGGGCTGTACGTGCTTGAGGATCTGGGCAACGGCCTGATCGACCCCAATCGGATCGTACCTGGGGGTGATGAGTTGGCGCAGCTTCCAATCCAGCCAAATGCGCTCCAGCGTCTTGGCAATACCCACCTCATCGCCATCAACGCTCAGATACGAACCGCGCTCTTGCAAGATCTGATCAAGTTGGGGATTGCGATGCGTAATCGCCCAAATGGGGCGGCTCGCCCAGAGATAGTCGTAAAACTTCGAGGGAATGTATTCGGAGCACCACTCATCGCATCCGTGCAAGAGGATGAGCACATCGGCCTCTTGCATCTTTTGTGCCACGCGTTCGCGCCCCGATTGACCGGTGACTGGGTCGCGCTCAAGCCGACCATGATCCATCAACAGATCATCGTATCCATAGTGTTTGATTGCTTCAAGGGTAAGGGAATCCAAAGGAGCGCCATAGGCATTCACTTTAAGGGCTTGACGAGCCTCTGGATATTGTGCGATTAAGGTGTGTGCAGCTTTTAAAATAATCGAGAGTGAACGGTCATTGGCCAAGGAACCAAAATGACAGAGGTTTAAATGCTTGCCATAGTGGTGCAAGGCATGCTCTGCCGTGATGGGAGGATTGGCGCCTGGCATCACCACAAAACCCCGTGCATTGCCTGGAGTATCGAGATTGTGATTGCGTGCCTTCGCGTAATGGAGCGCCCCATCTGTAAACCACCAGATGTAATCAGAATATTTGCACAACTGCTGCTCTAGGTAATATCGAAAGCGGGCATCGCGATTTTTGGGTTTTTGAATTCCCAAATCATCAGGACTCTCCCGAATCACCATCGGATCGTGTACCTCAGAAATAAGTGGTAAGCCCGTGGCGCGTTTTAACCACACCCCTGCTAGATGAGCGGACCATGCACCGCCAATGGAATAAATCACATCGACTTTGCCTGATTTGATGAGCCAATAACCTCGAAAGAATGCAGGGATGGCCCACGACCATTGGCTGGAATAACCCAGGAGGAGTTTTTCAATCGCAATCAAGGGGGCTAAGAGAATTGAGACGGTGCGGGTTGTGAGTTTATAAAACCACCCACGCCCATATTGATTGGCAATCCAATGGCGAAAGTCAAAGCGAAACGCCGATGGGCCCCACGCCAAGAATTGGTAATGGGGAAAGCGGGTGTCCTTCATACCGGTGATGGCACTGAGCACAATCGGTTGCACCCCAGCCTCTAAAAAATAAGGAATCTTATCGGTGATGGTAAGACTCGCAGCCCGCCCATCCATATTAAATGCGTGCGACAAAATTAACCAGCGCTGCTTTGAGGTGATTGTGGGTAGCTGAACCGACACTGTGCGCGTTTGAATTTAATTACTCGCCACAATAGACATCACGGCCATGCGTACGGCAATGCCAAAGGTGACTTGGTTCAGAATCACCGATTGAGCACCATCGGCTACTGCTGAATCAATTTCCACGCCGCGATTCATGGGGCCGGGATGCATCACGATCGCATCGGGCTTTGCCAGTGCTAAACGTGCGGGGGTAAGTCCAAACTGATTAAAAAATGCAGCGCCCTCGGGAACCTTACCCGCTTCCATGCGCTCTTTTTGAATACGTAAGGTCATCACCACATCAACGCCGCGCAGGCCCTCCTCCATGCTGTGAAACACTTTCACACCGAGTAAATCCAAATCATTGGGGAGCAAACTCTCAGGACCAATGGCGCGGATGTCAGTGCAACCCAAAGCAGTTAGCGCATGAATATTCGATTTCGCGACGCGGCTGTGCACAATATCCCCCACAATCGCCACCTTGAGTTTGGTG
>RGUG01000290.1 GCA_010027915.1 bacterium
GCCAAGTTGTGACCACCCCTTCCATGGATGTTTATGGCGTCACCGTCCCATTGACTTTCACGCCCATCATCAAGTCGGGTGATCAACCCGATGGCGGTGCCACCTGGGGCGAGCCCATCAAACAAGATGGCACCACTTTTGGGGCGACCAACATCACTTCTTACACGGGCGCAGTTGACAGCGCCTACCTCAAAATCAACAACAAGCGGGTGTCCTACTCACCCGACCATTCCACCTTGCTGCAAAAAGGCGGCAAGTTGTTCTCTATCACCCAATTTGAAAACACCAACGGTTCGATGTATATCACCGAGCTGAATCAAGCCGTCAACGGCGTGTTGAGCGCTGTCAAGACCAAGCCGATCGATCTGAGCGGTATTTTTGGTGGATGGGATTTCTGTGCTGGCATTCCGACTGCCTGGGGTTCACACCTAGGCGGGGAGGAATACCCTGATGACGCCAGGCAATTCGAAACCTACACCACAGGTTCATACACTCTGAACAACCCCTCATCAAATTTAGTCATCAAATTTTTTGATGAGTATTTGGAGTATTTTGGTCTTGACCCTGCCCAGACCAACAGCAGCAGCACTACAGCATGGGCCGCCTGGCCTGGGAATTGGCGTATGTGATGCCAGACCAAAAAACCGTGTACATGGGTGACGACGGTTCATTCCGTGGCATGTTCAGGTATGTCGCCAATACCGCAGGTGATTTGACGGCGGGCAAGCTTTACGCCGCCAAACTGACCCAAACCAGCGCGGACAACGGTGGCACCTTCACCATCGCATGGAATCCGATCTACACTGGTGCTGGCACCGATGCTATGGCCGTGACCGATGCCGAGATCGACAGCTTGATTGCCAGTGGCATTCAATTCTCCAACATGATTGACTATGTGGCACCCACAAACAATACATGCCCATCGGGATACACACCGTATGTTTTGAGGTTTAATAGTGTTATTTCCAATGAGTGCATCAAGCTGAAAGGTGCGAATGGCGCTTACACCGCCGATCAGGTTGACAAGGCTGCATCACGTCTGGAAACGCTGCGCTACGCGGTGATCAAAGGGGCCACGCAAGAGTTTGAAAAATTCGAGGGCGTCACCTTTGACAGCAGCCGCAACAAGCTTTACATCGCCATTTCATCCATAGCAAACGGTATGGTTGCTGGCGACGCTAACAACACTCAATCGAACGACATCGCTATCACCGCAAACAAGTGCGGAGCCATCTACCAGTTGGATGTCGATTCCAATTACGTGACCACCAACATGAAAACCCTGATTGCTGGCGCCGTCAAAACCTACAACAACCGCGAGCAATGTGATCTAGACAAAATTGGCATGCCTGATAACGTGGTCATGGGCCCCACCAATGACTACATCCTCATCGGCGAGGATTCTGATTGGCTAACCAGCAGCAAAAACACTGACACTAGTTCCAAAAGAGTCCATCGCAACGATGTTTTGTGGGCTTACGACCTGAAAAACAGCAAACTCACACGGATTTTTTCTACACCCGTCGGTGGAGAGGTGACTTCGCCCATGTACTACCGCAACATCAATGGCTGGGACTACATCACGGTCGTGGTGCAACACCCCTACAACGAGAGCGACACGGATCAGGCTAGCTGGGACTCCTTGGACCGTCGTGCCATTTTTGGTGTGATTGGCCCGATTTCAACTTTCACACCGAAATAACCATTGCCTGATTCAGGCATGTTGGTTTTGAAACCTCTTGCAAGCGATTGCAAGGGGTTTTTATCTTGATGCCTACAATTCTTTGGCAGCCACCGTAGTTCAATGGATAGAACTCTCCCCTCCTAAGGGAGTGATACAGGTTCGATTCCTGTCGGGG
>RGUG01000030.1 GCA_010027915.1 bacterium
ACTCGTGTGATGCTGGTACCGCGCGACGAGCGTGCCCGTCGCGACCTCGGAGAGCGCCGCCGTGCCGTCCCAGCTCGCGGTGAGGAGCTTCGAACCATCGGGTGACCACACCGCGTGCGACACGGCATCCGCGTGCACCTCGACCCTTCGTAGCTGCGCCCCGTTGGTGCGGTCCCAAATGACGGCGCTGCCATCCTCGCTCGTGGTCACGACGCGTCTTCCGTCAGGCGAGAACGAGCTGCCCGTGAGCGGTGCGCGGTGACCTGCGAGGCGCAGCTTCAATGCTCCCGTCGAGGCGTCCCAGAGCGCGGACGTCCCATCGGTACCCGACGTGAGGATGTCGCGGCCGTCCGGGGAGAACGAAACGTCCACACACTGCGGCGCGTGTGCGGCGATGATCCGCCCCCTCCCATAATATGATACGTGAATATGATACGTGCCGGATCATGACACCGTTGCCCCAACCCAATTCCATACGAGTTGAAAACCGACTGATCAAACGATTTAAAAGCCTGATTGAGCCTCGAATCAATGCCTGCCTGGCCCACGTCTGCTGTTATGCCACGACGTGCCGATAGGACCCAACGCTGACATGGCCTCACCTCATTGGGTGTCTGGTCTGACTGTTGGCCATCGATTCGGTGTCGACCGGTCATCTTGGATGATGGTTGGATGGGTTGAACCCTCGTGTTATTGGTTGTGGCGCCTGTTCACCCCATTCAATGCTGGCAAAACAAGATGTGGCTACCATGACAGTGTACCGAGCGGGTTGAGGGGGTGGGTTCATCGACCCCCTTGTTTTTTTCTTGTTTTTTATTGATTAGCCCATTGATAATCGACTTTGCCATCAAGGCCACTGGGTGGCTGTCTTGTCATGGTATTCAAGCTGCTATGGGTTTTGGTTGGGCCCCCTGTGGGTGAATCCAACGCATTAGGTCATATAAAAAAAAAGACTGATGTATACTATTGTCAATTATTTTTTACATGACTACAATATATAACATGATCATTACGTTAACGCCCACCCACATTGCGTGTCTGTCGTTGGGATTATCCTGTGAATGGGGGGCGTTCTTTGTAGATTCGAATATTCGAGATCAGTGGGTCACCGCAGTGGGTCGTCAGCGACTGGTGGTGAACTGCGAGCATCGTGTGATTCGTCATACCATGTGGCGGTGGCATCTGTTCTCTTGCCGGTTGCGATCCGTCGATCCGGTGGTGATTTATCCCTTTTTAGATTGGGTTCGTGCCCATCAGTTGCGTGTGACCCAATGGGTGATTGATGGCAAGGATCCGTTTCGATATAGCAAACGGTTGCGGTTGTTGTTCATGTTGTGCCTGATGATAGGAGGGCTGGGCTGGGCGGTGTATCACCGACTAACGCCACCCTCCCCATTACCTCCGACTGTTCGCATGGCATCACTGCGACTGACCGATTTACAGGCCATGTTAGAATGGGTGACGACACAAGGGGGGGTGATTATTCGCATGGGGTGCACGCCCCACCAGGCTCATCTATCGGCCCTGTTACCGGCACAATCAACCCTGGCTTCGTCTGGGCCTGTGACGGAAACCCCGCTTACCAACGAGTGGAAAGGGGTCACGTGGCAGAGGCGATATGATTGACAATCCGTTTGATATTCGGCGAGATGTGATGCAGTGGGCCATTATCTTGGCTCTGGCCGTGGTGGCAGCAGGGGTAGGGGTGATGATGCATGCACCCAAGACGGTTGCCGCAACCCCAACGTTGCACACTGAATGGCACACACTTTTTCCCGATGCAACCCTGACACCCAGTGGCAATGTGTGTGTGGTTCGAGATACCCCCGAAGCCATTTGGGAGTGGGTGTTTCAACACCCCCGTCACATTCGGCGAATAGAAACCCAAGCGGATGAGCAGGGGTATCGCACTGAGCTAACGTGGGCAACCCCATGATGGTGGGCGTGATGACACGGTTAGGGCGACGTGTGATCCTGTTGACCTGGGCACTCATATGGGGAGGTGTCGTGTGTGGCAGTCCCTTTGATATCGATCGATTAAAGGCGTTGCGGGCACAATTTCAAACGACACCCTTGCCTTTGGCTGACCCCACACCAGAGGAGCCGGAGACCCGTTTGGTGTTGTTTCGCCCCCAACATGTCGCACCACAAGATGTGAAACAATTGGTGATGGACTTAATACCGGGTATTACCGTTGGGGTTGAAGGTCGTTCTCGCACAGTGGGGGTGGTGGGGACGCCCGCTGAGCATCGGATGGTCTCGCGACTGATGTCATACTTGGATGTGATGCGCCCTCAAATCGATATTGAAGTCAGTATTTTAGAGGTGAGTGGTTCGTCAGCTGATATGATGACGGCGTGGTTGGCTAATCTTTCAGAACCTGTATCCATTACCACCCAGTTTCAACCCTTTTCGGTGGTGTCGACTACGGCGTTACAAGGGTTGTTAGCGTTTGTCAAAAGCCAGGGTCGCAACCGCTTGGTGTCGCAGCCACGGTTTACAACCCTCGAGAATCGAAAGGCCCGGTTTAAAGTGGGAGATCGGGAGCCTTACCTCACCACCATTATCACCAATAACAATGTCAGTACCCAAGTGGGGCATGCTGAAACCGGCGTTGACCTTGAAATCACCCCTTGGATGACGGGTTCTGGGATTGGCATGGACATCTTTATTCAAATGAATCACATCAAGCGGTTTCGAGCACTCGATCAAGGGCAGTATCCCGTGGTGAGTCATCGGATGGTACAAAACGAGGTGGTGGTACCTGTTGGCCATTCGGTGATTATTGCCGGCTTTCTTGACAACCAAGTCCAAGCCTCGGGTTCAAAAGTCCCCCTCTTATCGGATATTCCGTTACTGGGGTCGTTGATGTCCTCGACTCAAGAGCAGGTGGTCAGTACGGATATTCTCATTGCCATTACCCCACGGCATAGCCAAAAAACCAATAAGGAAGCTCTCAGATAGGGGGGGGATCTCCGAGAGCTTCCTTATTGGCTTGCTACTAAAAACAGGTGTTCAAAAATGACAGACAGTGTTAATAATCAATACATTTTTAAAATTGAATGAGATGACCGGAAGGATAACATCGAAAAAAATGATTGTAAATACCCCAAATAGTGACCGTGCCCCTTCGTTACACGGCAATGCCACCAAGCGTTGGGTCACCGCCACTCGCGGGTTGACTTTACTGGGGTTGTTGCAAGGTTATTTTAAGAAGGGAAATATCGATGTGTTGGGTCTGATTGAATCGGGGGGGGTATGGTTCAATCGTCAGCGGCTCATGGATCCGAATCACTGGGTTGCGGCTCAGGAGACGGTGATGGTGTATCAATCTCCGACCCAATCTTGGCATTATGGCGTGACCCCTGAGAGTATGCTCTATCGCCATGATGGCGTGCTCGTTGTGTTTAAGCCATCCGGATTGTCGACGGTGCCGGATCGTGCCTGCCATCGTTACAACCTTACCCATGCAGTAGGGGTAGCCCAACGGCATGATGGGTATGCCTTTGCACCCACTGCCATTACACGCCTGGATTTGATGGTCAGTGGGCTGGTGTTGTTTGGGTCGACACCGGATGCAGAAAAGGCATTGTTTGCCTTGATGCGTGCCCATGCCATTCGCAAGCAGTATACGGTGACGATCCCCTGTGTGGGGGTCCCCCCCCGGTTTCGACGGATTCGATGTTTGATGTCATTTAATGGGCGGGCCTATGAGTCAGTAGATGGCAAACCCAGTATCACGTGGTTTTTTTTGCGACAGGTACATGATGGCATGGCCACCTACACCGCCATTCCCATCACAGGCAAACGGCATCAAATTCGTTACCATTCGACCCGGTTAATGGGACCCATTGTGGGAGATGATTGGTATGGTTCAACCCATCGTTCGGTGAATGGCCTGGCGTTGCGGTGTGTGCGGTTGCGGTTTCCTTGGCAGGGCCGATCCATCGATATCCATTGTCCGGATGCTTTGCACGGGGTAGGGTGGCCACCGACTCACAGTGTCGTGTCATGATCGCATGGATCGGGTCACGATGGGGTGCATGATCCGGGTGATCGTATGATGAACTTGATATTGCATCCTAAAGGGGGGTCGCTTATCATGCCGCTTTATCTTGGCGATCCGTTTTGAGAAGCTTGGAGGCACACCCCGCATTGAAATCGCTGTCGTCGGCACTGATTGAGCTAACCAAACCCCGTATTGTGATCATGCAAGCGGTCACCCTGTTGATGGGGGTGTTGGCCGTGTCGCATCGTGCGGTCCCTGACTGGACCATGATGGGCTACCTGATAGTGGGGACCTTGTGTTCATCGGCGGGGGCATCGGTGCTGAATCATTTTTTTGAGCGACAAAGCGATGCCAAAATGCAACGGACCATGACACGTCCCTTGCCATCGGGGCAGTTGACCCCGTCTTTGGTAGGATCAATGGGGATTTGTTTGGTGATGGCGGGATTGTGGGTGTTATGGGTGGGCACAAGGCCGAATGTGATGTTTTTGTCTTTTTTAACGGTGTTTTTATATAATTTGGTCTATACCCCACTAAAGCGGTGGACATGGCTCAATACGTATGTGGGAACCATTCCCGGTGCGTTACCCCCATTGGCCGGGGCAGTGGCTGTTACCGGTCATATCACACCCGAGGCGTGGGGCCTATTTTGGCTGATTGTTACTTGGCAGTTGCCCCACTTTTTTTCGATTGATTGGTTGCTCAAAGACGATTATGCCCGTGCGGGTATCAAGATGGTGTCCGGTCTGGACCCGTCTGGGCATGCCACGTGGGTGCACATGATGCTGTCGGCGACGGCACTGATGGTGGTATCTTTGTGGTTGATGATTCAGGGCCCTTTTGGGATGATCGATGGCCTAACGGCCCTGGCATGTACCCTGTGGCAGTGGGTGGCGTGTTGGCGGTTTCGAACCGACCGTCGGCCCGAGGTCGCCCGTCGGATTATGCGTATCTCTATCTTGATTTTGCCGATTATCCTCGTGGCAATGGGTATTGGGCGTTGGATTGGGTAGTGTGCACCCCGTTACTTTTTCTCACGTGATGTGGGTGGCTGGGTTGCCATGGTGGGGAGTCGTGTCAACGGGTTTATCATGGTATTGGGAGACGGTTAGAAACCGGTTAAGCACCGTTCGGTTAGCTTGATGAACGGTTTTGTTAGGCCAAAAATATGCTCATGATCCCCCAACCACCCGATACTGTCTTTTGACTCATCACCCAAGGCCTGTCACCCTGTGTGGTGGGGGCTGATGCGTGATCGCTCTATTCTATCGTCACGAGATGGGGACGTCATGACGTCATCGTCAGCAAACGTGTGACATATCGAAGCAAGAGAGCGATCAACCCTGACACAGCCTCTCTGATCGAGCGTGGTCAATGCCAAGCCCTCTTTTACCTGGCAGAAGAGCGGGGAATGGTCATCCATAATCGGTGCTTTTTACATGGTGGGACATCGATTTTTCGTGCAGGCATACCGTGAAGTGATTGGCCACCCGAGGATGGGGACTGGAAAAGAGACCCATCGACGCTTTTGTTGCTGCCTAGATAAAGGGATATGTGAAGGGTGAGGTGGAAAAATGGGCCGATGTGCCTGACTTTGGGTGGTGTATGATGGATGCCCGTTATGGCAACGTTCATCCTCATTCGGCAGGGGCTCAAGGTGGCAATCAAGAGAGGGACCGCACCACAAGGGGCTCCACCACGCATCGGGCCGTGGGGTTGCTGGTCTGGGTTCTGGTTACAGCGGGTTTCGGTTATGGGCCATACCCGCTTCCCATCATATGACGGAATAAGGCATCAAATCGACTCTCAACCAAAAGGGTATGACCGCCATGAAAGATGTCGTGGGCGATTTGACGTGGCCTGAACCCCGTTCACTACGTAACAATCGGCAGCCAACACGAGATGACGACACCGACTGCTACACGATCGGCTTTTTTGCTGACGGTTTACTTGAGAGGTGGCATCTTTTTGGTTCATCTTTCGTGACGACACTAGATAGGCTTTTTTTCTCACCTTTTTTTTGGGTTAGCTTTTTACAGTCTGTGTTTGGACGAGATCAGCCGAGACGATTTGTATCGATCATTTGGTTACAGGGCGATGGTGTTTTACTTTCGATCCTATGATCGTTTTGTAACGG
Organism: bacterium; assembly: GCA_010027915.1. The sequence goes on from RGUG01000030.1 coordinate 6,147, forward strand.
GCACCCTGTATGCTCTGTTTTTTATTGGATGTCACCCACCCACGGCATCGGATAGCCCGTTCAACTAGGGCCACCATTTGCTGTGCGTACTGATCGGATCCCTTTTATCGTACGAACTTTGGGAGCACCTAAGCCGATTCCACTACCCGTTGGCTGCTGTCGATAAAAGAGGTGTGGGCGGGCAGGATGTCCATCATAATGTGAGATTCTTTTTTTAATCGTTCGAGTGTGGTCTTGAGCTCTTTGGCTTGTTTTCGAAGGCCCACGTGCTGGGGTTGTTGCTCTAATTGGGCCACGGTGCTCAAAAACGATTCCCTTATCAATCCGAACATCACGGTATTGATTTCGGTGACCATTTGATGCCAGTCTGCCTTGGATGGCACGGCGTCCAGCTGTTTTAACGATGTGATGGCACGCTTCATTTTTTTTCGTACCAACGACCATTCGGATCCGGATAACACCGGCAAGCTGGCCCTTTCTTCTACTGATTCTCGCAATAAATCCATCATCATGGTTTTGGCTTTTTCGAGGGCTTTTTCCCCCATTAAGTGGTGGGCGTCCTTGGTTAACTGACCAGATGCCATGAGTTTTTTTCGTAATCGGGCCAATCGGAATTTTAATTCCCATTGGCCGATCCAATGGGGTGCTACCAAGGCTTGTATCATCCATTGCTGTAGCTGTTGCAGGTCCGGGCTCTCTCCCTCGATTCCCGCTACAATGGGGTCAGATTGACGCCGCTGGTTGGATCCCGAATCGGTGTCCATTTGTTGAAACCCTTGGCTTGGTGGGGCTAAAAACGGTTGTAACCCCCACTGATCCATCTTGGCATTGAGTGAGCGAAAGTATGCCGAGGCATCGTATTGCAATACGGAACATAAATGGTTTAGTTGATCCATGGCCTTGGATAAATCGGATACCTTGAGGCTTTTGGATCGAACCCGGATCAGGGTGTCATCGAGCAGTTCGGTAAAAAAGGGGGCCAATTGGGCTTTGACCTCTGCTTTTATGTCTTTTGAACTACGTAACGTGTTTAAAATACCCGATTCCAATCCCATCGATTCAAGGGCCCCATATTCTTTTGATGCAATCAGTAGGTCCGTTGAAACCGACGGTTGATATCGAATTAAAAATTGTGTAAAACTGTCTTTAATGGTTTGGGTGAAGTCTCGCTTGACCATGGTGTGCACCGTTTGTTCGATGGTGCTCAATTGTCGTCCGGTTAGTCCCATTTTGAGTAAGGCTTCTCGTTGTTCTGACACCGACTTGGCCCGCTTGGGGACGACCATTGAATGGGCCAATCCAGAAATATAAGATTGGAGTGCGGGTTTGAGAGCCGGTTGCTTGTCCATGAGTGTGGTAAGGGCATCCGATTGTTCTTTGATGAGGCCCTGAGATCGGATGGCTGCGTCGCGTTTTTCACGTCGCTGAGGGGTGCTTGCGGGTATGTTAACGTCGGGTATGACCGATACTTGCTGAGACAATCGCACGGCGTCTTCGACCGATTCATGGCGGGGGGCTAATTGTGCCATGATATCGTCGGTGATCCGTTGCTGGATTCGGGGGTCTTGGGTACGTTGGGTCGTGATCCGATCGCTTACTTTACTCACATGACTCAAAAACAAATCGGATTGATACCCATCGTCATCTGAAAAGCGTCCCCCCCATTCTTTTTGCTCATTGGCACCTTTTTTTTGGGTGGTATCTTGTGGCTTACCTTGGGCCTCATGGCCTTGTTGAATCAGTACCTGTTCCAGTTGGTTTTTATCCGGCCCTTCACCACCAGCGGGGCCGCCCACACCCGGTGTGATGCCATGCATTATGACGATACCCCCCGATCGGCATCCGGATCTATTAATCGACGCCCCAAGGCCACTAATTCACGTTCTTTGTCTCCTTTGAGTCGTTCCCATTCGATATGGCGGCGATTGCTTTGTTGTTGGGCACGCTGGATGGTTTGGGTGATGCGTTGGATTTTTTTTTGTAGGGCCGGGTCTCGTTGCAAGGGGTCGGCCAGCTGGGTGATTAAAAATTCGGCTTGATAGGTCAGTTGGTGACGCTCCGATTCTAAAGCGGCCAGTAACCGACCCAATTGGGTGATGGTTTCTTCGGTTAAACGCAATGAGCTCCAATAGTCGGGTTGTCCCAATCGTTTCATTTGGATGATGAGTTGTTTTTTGGTGGTCGCAAACAATCGCAAGGCCCGTTTGGCTTTTCTTGTCCCCCCTTGTAATAATTCGGTCAATTCAGATGAATAGATGGTATCCCCCATTAGCGTCATATTTTCTTGGATGGCCGATTGAATGGCAGCACGTTGAATGCCTTGGAGTTCTTCGGGGGGTATTCCCAATACGGATAACACCCTGATGAGCATACCAACTTTTAATTCCCCTAGTTTTGACACAAAAAATTGCGGGGATCGACTTTGAATGGTGGCCTGGGATAACCATTCTTTAAATCGGGTGACCCGGGGTCCCCATTCAATATCGTAGCCACGGGCGACCACTTGTGGTCGCTGGGCATACAAATCGACGGCGGTTAACAGGGGGACGTCGGTGGAGGGTGTTAACTCGAATTCCCCTGATTTCTCATTTCGTTCCCACTGGGATTGTCGAATGGTGGCCCGATCACCCGATGCCAAGGATCGATCGCTGGATGAGGAGGCCCCCATGACCCCTTTTCCTTTGGGTGGTTGAGAGGCCATTTGGGGCGTGGGGGTGTCTTGAACGGTTTCCCGTTTGAGTTTGTCCCGCAATTTTTGTTGCAAGGCCTGGTAATAGGCGTTGTTTAATACCTCACTGACTTTTTCTTCGTTGCCACTCATGCGTTGTGTCATGTCCGATATCCTGGGGTGTTATTTTTTCTTGTTGGCTTGGGCTTGTTTTTGAAGGGCCAGACGGCGGTCTTCATCGCGCTTCAATTGGGCTAAATGGGCGTCTCGTGCGGCTTGTTGGGCCTGTTCTTCTTGTCTGACTTTGAGTCGTTGCCTCAACTCATCGAGTAAGCGCTTGGCTTCTTCTTCTTTTACTTCCTCAACCGCTTCGTCATAGGCTTTCTTTTTGGTTCGATGGGTGGATCGTTCTTGGCGATTGGTCAGCGACCGGGTGAACATGCCCTCGGCTAATTTTCCGATGACTTTGGTTTCCAATTGGGCGGCTGCATCGTTCCAAAAACTGGTTTCAAACACCGATCGATCATAGATGGCATCAACACCCAGTCGATACCCCTTGCTTTCGGCTGTAATCAATTCTTGGGTGGCCGATGTGCCTGAATTATCCACCAATTGCTTAAAAACGGGACGTCCTTTGTCATCAAATCGCTGACCAAATAATCCCACCACCGGTTCGAGTAATGCAATGATAATCCGGATTTGATTTCCAAACTCGGTGGCTTGTGACGGGTTTTTAAATGACAGTCGATACGGCCCAGATTGGGACACCCATGACCCTGAGGTATCATCCCATTCTTGCCATTTGGCATCTTGACTGGCGGTTAAGGTGGGAATCTCACCTTTGGACTGAATGGGTAATTGCCCATTGCTATCACGGGTATCGGATATTCCGGATAGGGATTGATACAGTGACAACAACGTGGTGTACACCATTTGGGCGGTTTCTATTTGGGTTTTGGGTTGGGTGGGCACTTCCAATTGACTTAATAAATCGGGCAATGTCATGTACGTCCCATTGGCGGTTTTAATTTGGACCATTTGGCGTCGCCGCCCTG
>RGUG01000291.1 GCA_010027915.1 bacterium
TACGGTCACGATTAAGTCGGTGAAGCACCGACAGAGCCATGACCAAAGGCGATCGTTTGAACTGCTTGGAAACGTTTTCACTATAGGCGATCAATCACAAACCGAGACTTTCACCCAAGCGTCTCTTCAGAGTGGCGGGTCCATGATGGTGGATGGCAACCAAGGGGTTGGGTTGACCAGTGCCCAAATAGAAATGGGGAAAGGGGGACTGATTCAGTCTGAAAAAGGAAAGGTCGAGTCGAGCGTGTTGATGCTTGAGAGCCGAAACGAGTATCAGCGGGGCGACCGACACCACGTGGATTTTCAGGCCACCGGCGTGGCGAATACCATTACTGCAGGTGAAAACGGCCTGGCGATTCAAGCCAAGGGTGATATTGACCTAAAGGGCATCAAAATCAAAACCCCTGGGGCCGTGGCACTCCAATCCGAAACGGGAGACATTAGCATGACCGGCATTACCAATACCCGCTATTCCATGGACCATCGCGAATGGCAGAGCAGTTCTTGGTTTGGTGCGGTAACGACCCGCCATGTGGAACACCAAGAATCGTTGAACCAATCACTGGACCGTACCACGATCGAAGCGGGGCAATACAGTGCCCAAGCCGCACCGGACCGGGATGTGGTAAGAGAGGGGACCAGTGTCGTGGCAGGGACCATCTATGAAAGTGGCCACCAAAACCACGAAAAAACGTCTCGCTTGTTATCGTATCAACACTCATCCTCACGCGAAAATTCCGGGTTGAATCTGGGGATATTAAAAATTGATAACATTGAGGCTCGGGAATCGGACTTGGCGTCTCGTGCGATCAAGAATGAAGTCAACGAAAACCTTGTCTCTGGCACCATCGTCAAATCTTTTACGGGTGCCGTCACCTTAGAAGGCAGTACCCTATACTCCGAAAAAGGCAGTATCCACATCAAGGGGTCAGACGTAACCTTGGCCGCCGTCAAAGACAGCATCGACGTGGTCAGCACCAAAAAACAGATGCGGTTTGAGGGGGTCCAACTGGACCTCAACCCCTTTGACGATGGCCGGGTTGGGTCTAGTACGCAGTACAAAGGCACAACGGATACCTCCCATACCTATGATGAAACGGCCCGTGGGGTCGTCCTATCGGGTGAAGGCGTGGTCATTGAATCAAGTAACACCGTGTCCGGCGATGGGGTGGAGATTGAGAGTCGAAATGGCAAAATGGATATCAAAGGGAAAAACGGGGTCTTTTTTACCGATGCCACCGAAGTTCACCAATCCGTGCAAGGCCATTCCGAAGACAAACTCACGGTAACCGGTTATATTGGCAACAAATGGTATCAAACCGCACAATCGGCGTATCAAGCTGTCAGTGATGCCGTGGATGGAAGTGGCACTGTCACAAAAGGGGTCAAAGGGGCCGCTGCGGTGGGCCGCATGACCAAAGAGATTGGGGGCTCTGCCACCACCGCCGCCACCTTGGGCTTTTATGCTGGCGTTGAGGTATCGTTGGAGCGCCAACGTCAACAAACCGACTCCGAATCGGTCATCAGCCGCGGCCCTCGCCTCCGTTCCAATGCCGGGGTATCGATCGAAAGTGAAGCGGGCGATATCCTCATCAAAGGCGGTCGGGTCGTGAATACGGCCGGCGATGTCTCCTTTAAGGTGAGCAAGGAAAACAAAATCAACTTGATCAACAGCAACGACCGACACCTCTCCCACAACACCTCCCAAACCACTCGGGATCAAGTGAATGCTGAAACCAATTTGATGGGTTATGTTGAAATAGGGGGATCGCATTCCCAATCGGATGCCGCCGGCAACGACTCCCTCTCCCAAGTGAATCAAACCGTCAT
>RGUG01000292.1 GCA_010027915.1 bacterium
TGAGCGACTTGAACGTCAGGCTTCCGCTGACCAGTGTGGCAGTCGAACGAGAGGTCGTCGTTCCGTCGCCGAGTTGGGACGTAGTGTTCACCCCCCAGCAATAGGCGGTCCCGGTACTGGTCAATGCGCAGGAGAACCGATCGCTCGTGTACACCGAGGCAAATGAAACACCACTAGGCAACGTCACGGCGGTAGGTCGCATCTTCTGAGTCACGGTTCCATCGCCCAGTTGCGAACCGTCATTGGTTCCCCAGCAGTAGGCGACGCCTGACACGGAAATGCCGCACGTGTGGTTCACACTCGCACTGACGGATTTGAAAAGTAATCCTCCGGAGACCAATGTTGGTGTTCGATGAGAAAGTTGTGTCCCGTCCCCTAACTGGCCGGAGCTGTTGTCTCCCCAGCACCACGCCGTGCCACTCGTGGAAATTGCACACGTGTGGGTCTGGCCCGTCGACACCGATGACCAACGCTGACCACCGGTCACTCGCACTGGTGACGTCCTGTTCCCCGTCGTTCCGTCTCCCAGTTGCCCGGACAAGTTACCACCCCAGCAGGCCAGGGAATTGTCCGTAGCAACGAGGCAGGAATGATCGGCACGTGAGGCAATGGTCGGGGCGGTTGATGCACCAGCGCCGGTTGGTGTAGCGGTAGGGGACATGTCGGCCACCCCAGCGGTCTGGAGCGAAACCGGTGCGGATCTTTCGGTGGTTGACCCGTCGCCAATTTGTCCGGAGCTATTTGATCCCCAGCACCAAAGTGTGCCATCAATCCCTACAGCACACGTGTGACTGCTTCCCATGCTTAGCGAAGACCACTGCCTGTTTGTGAACACAGAAACGTTTTTATATAATATCCCGTCAATAATTGATGGATAAGTATTACTGTTATATTGAAAATTTACACATTTAATACTTAAGTCATTTACAATAGCACACCAGTTTAAATCTTTTCCATCAATCTGTTGTGCATTATTTAAATCATCTACCAAAAATAATTTGTCACTATTAGTTGTATTAAATACATCGCATCTTTTATATCCACCATAATTATAATAATACCCTCCCCAACTCTGTGTACATCTAGACAAATCATTAATTAAATTAGCAGTATATTCAAAAGACCCTCCCCAACAATATGTATTTCCACTTATATATGCGCCACATAAAGCGTTATTTTGAGAAAAATGCACGAGAACATCAGAAAAACCATTTCTATAAGTTGAGTAAGAACCGCCCCCTCCCCAACATTGGTTGTCTTTAGGTGTAATAGTCCATGCACATATACGGCCTCCAGAAGTTCCAACCAAGGTGGTCACCCCCGAGGCCATTTTTACCGGGTTTGCTGCAAAAAAAACACCGCCGCCTTCAACTGTTCCCGAACTCCAAGACGGTGTCGGATATGGTGTTCCGTAATTGTTATATACGATTCCCCCGAACCCGAGCGCACCATTCCAAGAGCTTCCCCAGCAATATGCGCCGCTTGATGAGGTGGCACAGGTGAGGTCGGAGCTCTTTGAGGCAGAAATGCCTGTCCAAGGAAACTTGCTGTTCACACTCACCGGAGTGAGTGAGTCGGACGATGATCCGTTTCCAAGTTGTCCACTGTTGTTAGCGCCCCAGCAATATGCGGTCCCGTCCACGGCCAGTCCGCACGTGTGGTTCATGCCGGCGCTAATGCTTTGCCACGCAATTCCTTTGCTTTTGACCGGAACCGCGGTGGTTCGGTTGATGGCCGTGCCATCGCCGAGTTGTCCCCGCGTGTTCGCACCCCAGCAGTACGCGTCTCCAGCCGTGTTGATCGCACAGGTGTGGTTTGCACCCGCACTCA
>RGUG01000293.1 GCA_010027915.1 bacterium
TCGCACGGCGTGGTTTCGGGATGGGCAGGTGCGGTTGGGCGTGGGGGGTGGGATTACGGCCGATTCGGTGCCATCCAACGAATGGGATGAGGTGTTGTTAAAAGCCCGTGCGACCCTGCCCCCTTTTTGCCAGGTGGACGGGTCATCCGGGTGTTAATAGAGCCAAATGCCCCCATCGGGTGGATCGGGTGACCACCAGATTTCGATGGCCATGGTGGCCGCTAAAATATCACGATGGGCCATTTGATTGGCCTGTTGTTGATGCCGCCAATACCCCCCTCCTGCCATTACGAGTATGAGCATGACGACGGTAGCCCATGGCCAAGGCCGGGTTGGCACGGGGGCGACCACCCGGTTCATGATGCGTTGGGGAAGATCGGGGGGAACCGGTATCTGAGCCCATTGGTTACGCATCGGGATCCCCTAACCCAGGAAACTGGGTGCGAAGGGTGGCCTTGGCACGGCTTAATTTGGATCGCACGGTCCCCTCGTTCAGGTGTAAAAACTGGGCAATCTCATCATGGGTCCATCCCTCGCATTCTTTTAACACCATGATGTCTCGGCTCACGGGATCTAATGCCTGCAAGGCCGCCAATAACTGTTGCACCGCATCCGACACCCCCACCGCATGACTGGTATCAGGGATTGTGGGGGATGGCCACCCATCATCCAGTGATACCCATTGACGCCACCGCTGACGGCGGCGCATGGAGAGCATGCGGCGATAGGCCATCACGGTTAACCAGCGGCCAATACCGGAGTCACCCCGAAACTGATGGGCATGTTGCCACACCCCTACCAACACATCTTGGGTTAATTCATCGGCATCCATTGGATTGCCCAACCACCCCATCCCCAACCGATAAAGGGTGCCATGGTACCGTTGTACCAATGCCTCAAATGCTGCCATATCCCCGTTCGCAATGGCCCCCATCCACACGTGTTCATCTTGAGGAACGCTCATGGTCATCGTTGTGATGTCGCCCATGCCGGTGATCACGGCGACCCTTTTCATGACCACCGGGTGTTGGATGGCGATCGTGCCCCATTCGCCACTCTTCGTTGAGGGTATCTTTAAGCTCATCAAATGCCTTGAGTTGTGGCTTGGTCAACAGAGCCCGTAGGCTGCTGTCTCGCTCTTGTCGTAATTGGGTCAGTTTGGTGACCCATTCCCCTGAGCTTAAATGGGCGGATAGCAACGGCCTGATGCCGGCATGGTAGCGGTCGAGTATGACCCCAATGGATTGGCGTTGGGTTTCTTGCAAGGCCAATTCACGGTCCAATCGGGACAGGGCCTGTTGCTTGAGTCGTGCCCGCCGTTCTTCAAACCGTCTGAGTTTTAATTGCTGGAATTGTGTTTGTTGTGCTGGGGTGAGCAGGGCCATGATCCGGGCATCCAATTGGGCCATGTCGGTCATGTGTTGGGCCATTTTTTCGACGGTTCCCTGATGGGCCTTGCCCATGAGGTCTTTGATTTGATGGCGTTGCTCGGCTGATAAATTCAGCTCACTGCTTAAGGCTTGGACAGGGTCGTGCCACTCCTTGTTGGGTCGAGCCAAGAGGGAAAGGGGACTCACCCCCATACTGGCCACGATGATCATAACGGCCACCCACTGCCTATGCTGTGTCATTGTTTGGTCCTTTCTTGTTGGGTACACCATGCACCCACTACCCAATAGACGCATCGAAACGCCTCCCCGTTGCAACCCGTTTAAGGACGGCGCTCAAACATCCACCACCATCGACCCCGGTCACTTAATTCGAGTGACACTCGGCCCCAACAGGCGAGTATGACCCCCATGGCCGTCATCCCGATGACCGCATCTCGTC
>RGUG01000294.1 GCA_010027915.1 bacterium
CCAGAAGAGAGCGAGCTTGACCCACTCCCCAAATTAAGCCCACCACTGGAGTCAGATGCGCTCTTGCCGCTCCCAAAGAAGGCTGCACCGCTGGGTCCAGTGGAGTCACCACTCATGGCTACTATGCCGCCAGATGATCCTGAGGTTGCAGAGCCAGAGTGCAGGCGCACCTCACCGGACTCACCCCCGGCTGAGGACCCAGAGAAAATGTTGACAATGCCGCTGGAACCTGCTGCAGTTGCACCGGTACTCAACGTAGCAAAGCCGCTGGGCCCAGCGCCAATTACATCACTAGAGGCTAGGTCTAAACTACCAGAGCCAGTGGACTCGCCAACACCCGTGAAGATGCTGACATCACCACCCTGGCCAGTAGAGGAGGAGCTGGACCCCGCTGAGATAAGCACTGCACCGCCGTTGCCGGCGTCTGAGGATCCCACCACCATGGACACACTCCCTGCAGACCCACCAGTGGCTGAGCCCGTAGACATGATCAGGGAGCCCGTGGACCCGCGGGTGCTAGACCCACTGCCCACTGCTACCACACCACTTGACCCGCTTACGCCGCTGCCACTCCCCACCGTGACTGCGCCGCTGGGGCCTGAGGAGGCGGAGCCGCTCTCCAGCACTAGCTCACCCGAGGACCCTGAAGATGATGGACCAGACTGCACGCGCACACTGCCAGATGCACCAACAGCGCTCGAGCCTGTTGCAAGGCTCAAGCTACCACTGGCACCTGAGGCGGCTGCGCCGGTGAGCACAAAGGCGTCGCCACTAGAGCCTGCGCCAGACACGTCACTGGACTGCATCTTGAGGGCACCCGAGCCCGTGGAGATGCCAACGCCTGTTGAGACGCTGACATCACCACCACTGCCCTTGCTTGAGGAGCTGGAGCCCGCTGAGATGAGCACTGCACCACCATCACCCGCGTCGGAGGAGCCAACCAGCAGGGAGAGGCTGCCAGCAGTCCCACTTGTGGCGGAGCCTGTGGACACAACGACTGGCCCTGAGGAGCCACTCGCGCTCACACCGCTACCCACTGTCACACCACCACTTGAGCCGCTGCTCCCAGCACCGCTGCCGAGGACTACTGACCCACTTGTGGAGGAGCTTGACGCACCAGTTACAAGGGAAAGGCTACCAGATGCGCCTGAGGAGGATAAACCTGTTGACAGCTGCACAGCACCAGAGGTTCCAGAGGCTGCCGCCCCGGAGCCAACAACAACGCTGCCTGTTGGGCCCTGCATTGTGGTACCGGTGAGAAGGGTGGCGCTGCCGCTCACACCCGCCCCCGTGACGCTGCTCGTCACCAAGTCAAGCTTGCCAGACCCTGTAGAGATGCCAACGCCCGTGGAGACGCTGACATCACCGCCCTGGCCCTTTGAAGAGGAACTGGAGCCAGCTGAGATGACCAGCCTGGTGGTCGAGACTGAGCGCGCTTGGCAATCTCTCGGACAAGTACGCTACGGCCCGACTGAGGCCGAACAAAAAAGCACTGTATTCCGTCGCTCCATTTACGTCGCTGCAGACATCGCTGCTGGTGAGATGTTTACAGAATCCAACATCCGCATTGTCCGTCCTGGTCTTGGTGCACCACCGTCACTTTACCGAGATCTTCTTGGGCGATCAGCGCGGCGTAACTTTCGCCGAGGGGAGCCTCTCATCACAAAACATCTATTCTGATATTATTCCACGTTCGCGACATTGTCATTTTGATGGCTTTGTCTTGTTATAAGATTCCTAGAGCTCTCTTTCGATTCCAGTTTCGCTCTGCGGTCACGCACAAACTGATCCTACAGAGCATTACCCCCTGTCTCAACAAAATCAATTTTT
>RGUG01000295.1 GCA_010027915.1 bacterium
ACAACTGGAAAACCCAGAAAGTTGGCGTCATCTACCAGGAAGGCCCATTTGGTGATCTGGTGCGTGGCGGCATCAACCAGGCACTCAAAGCCGGCGGATTCGCCATCTCTGCAGAGGCGGCCTACAAAGTGGGGGACATCGATTTTTCATCCCAAGTGGCCAAGATGAAGGCGGCAAACGTGGACCTGATCGTTGCAGGCACGGTGGTGCGTGAAACCTTGGGCGTGATGAGCGAAGTCAAAAAGCTCAACTGGACGCAAGTCAAGGTACTTACCACCATTCCAGGCCGCTCTAGCATCGTGGCCAGGTTGGGCAAAGAAAGTGTGGAAGGCCTTTATGGCATCGGTGGCTGGAAACTCCACGATACCGACAGCAGTGATCCAGTGGCCAAAAAATTCATGGTCGATTTCAAAACCAAGTTTAATATGGATGCCGATGAAAACGCAGCCAATGCGTATTCCTACACATCCTGGTTCATTGCGGGCCTGCAAGCCGCTGGTCGCAATCTGACCTCGGCAGGTTTGGCCAAGGCCATGACCGGTGTATCCCATCAGGACTTCACCACCTTCACGAACCAAAGCTTCACCAACAACCACGTTGGGCCTGAGACGGTCTCCATTGACCAGATCAAAGGCGGCAAATGGGTCCAAATTGCCGCACCCAGTAGCAAGTAGGTGTTGAAACTAAATGGCCCCTCAGGGGCTATTTCATTATTTCCCTTCATCGAATTGAGACAAACAGATGAGCCCCCTTGATTTACCGGTCCATGAAATTCCAGCTTTAAGCGGTAACAATGCCCCTGTTCAAACTGAAGACACCTTCACGAATATGACAGTCATAGGGAAGGTTCCCAAAGATCTCAATGGTCTTTATGTTCGCAATGGCCCTAACCCATTCTTCCAGCCCGATTGGAGATACCACGCGTTTGACGGCGATGGCATGTTGCATGCCGTGAAATTTCAAAATGGCCATGTCACCTATCGAAATAAATGGATCCAAACTTCAGCGCTACAGGAAGAACTGTCTGCCAATAAAGCGCTTTGGAAAGGCATCAAAGAGCCCTGGCGTAAAGACCGCCCAGACGAGCCACTTAAAAATACGGCCAATACGGATGTCAAATATCACGCAGGACGGCTGATCAGCATGTGGTACCGCTCTGGCATGCCGTATGCATTGGATCCAGATACTTTAGACACCATTGGCCCGTCTGATTTTGATGGCATGGTCATGCGATTGTCGGCACATTCCAGACCTGACCCACACACCGGCGAATTGATTTTTTTCGACTACAACTTGAAAGCGCCGTACATGCAATATGGCGTGGTCGGTCCTGATCGCAAACTGCGTCATAAAATTGACATTGATTTACCCGGCCCCAGTCTTCCACACGACATGGCCATTACCGAGCACTACTCGATCCTGCATGACTTTCCCCTGCGCCCAGATCCAGAAGCACTTCAGGCCGGGCGATACAAAATCAAATTTTATGGCTCACAACCTTCTCGATTCGGCATCGTACCCCGTTATGGTCAAGCACATGAAGTGAAGTGGTTTGAAGCCAAACCCACCTATTTGCTGCACGTCGTCAACGCATGGGAAGAAGGCGATGAGGTGGTGATGGTGGGCACCCCCTACAAAATTCATTCAGACGACCAAGGTCAACCCGATGGCAAGCGCCTTGAAAACACCATTCACAACCGACAACGTGACTTCATGCTGTATGAATGGCGCTTTGACTTGAAGACGGGTCAAACGCGAGAGCGCTGCATCGATGATGTTTTGAACACCGAGTTTCCTGTCATCAACAGTGACTACCAGGGTCGGAAAAA
>RGUG01000296.1 GCA_010027915.1 bacterium
GGCTTCGAGAACTTCTTGGAAGTTCATCTTTTGAGAGAGGGCGGAGGTGTCGGTGGTGAAGTTGACGTTTGACATGGTGTGATGTGGTTGGTGGTTGTTTAGGGTTTTCGGAAAGGTTTCAGAGGGCGGAGAGATCGACTGGCTTAAGAATGGAATTCGCAAGCTCCCGGGCTATTTCAATCGCCTGTTGCAGGGCTTGCAGTCGAGGAGCCATGTCGATTTCCGCGGTTCGCATCGAGTTATCGACCTTGGACTCCAAATCTGAGAGAGCGTTCAAAATTTCCTGTCTTTTTTGATCGGCGTCCGGGCCGCTCAATTGGCTGCCCAGTTCGGGATTTTATGACCCAACCATTCAATCTGGCGACACCTTTGGAATCGCATTGTCGATCGCACAACACTGGATATTGCCAGCTATTGCTTGCACGATCGGATCTATCGCGGGGTTAACCCGATACTATCGATTTGGGATGATCTCAACGTTACAACAGCCGTACATCTTGGCGGCCCGTGCACGTGGGATATCACAATGGCGAATTTTGTCACGGCACGCGTTCAAAAATGCATCATTACCAATCATCACCTTACTTGGAATGGAACTGCCAGGACTCGTCAGTGGCGCCTATATCGTAGAATACATTTTTTCATGGCCGGGTTTAGGCCAATTAGGGATTAATGCCGCATTTTCACGAGATTATCCAATCTTAATGGGAACACTTGTCATGTCTTCAATTTTAATTCTGATCGGCAATATGGCAGCCGACGTGCTGTATCGATGGGCGGACCCAAGGATTAAACAATAATTATGGTAAAACGATGGATAATTTGGCTATCACTTGGGTTTCTCGCACTCACAACGCTGGCATCGATATCGATGATTTGGCTGGGACATCCCAATGAAATCCATTTAAACGGGGCCACAAACCCTACCCCACCTGACCGTCATCATATCTTGGGAACCGACGACCTTGGCCGGGATATCGGGCTTCGATTACTAGACGGTGCACGAATTTCGTTGGGTGTCGGACTCATAGCGATGTCGATCTCAATTGTTATAGGCGCCGCTGTCGGACTATTTTCCGGATTCTTAGGCGGGAAAATAGACGAAATTGTTATGCGTCTTGTTGATTTTCTGATGGGGCTGCCCACGCTTTTTATTATTCTGATAATCCAGGTCATTTTGGGACCCAGTTTGTTCAATGCCGTCATCGTCATCGGGGCAACCAGTTGGATGGGCGTCGCGAGATTGGTCCGCGCCGAATTATTATCCATCCGTGAGAGGCCATTTATTTTGGCCGCGAAAGCCAGAGGTATTCCATCATGGCGAATCGCGTTATTCCACGCACTGCCCAATGTATACAACTCGATCATCGTCGCAGGCATTCTCACAATGGGGGGCGCAATTTTGACAGAATCCGTGCTGAGTTTTCTAGGACTGGGTGTACAGCCACCGCAAGCCAGTTGGGGAAGCATGTTACAACATAGCACCGACTATCTGTATTCGGCACCTTGGATGGCCATCACACCGGGGGCGGCAATAACGCTAACCGTCTTGGCACTCAACTTTATTGGTGATGCACTTCGGAGCCAAGCAACCGGACAAGCCAAATAAAGATTCTCTTGATTCTAATGAATGCAGTGGGGTAATGTTTCTCCCCTAATTTATGAAGATTAAAATTTGCGGACTTACCAATCGCGACGATGCCATCGATGCAGTTAATCTGGGGGCGGATGCGATCGGGTTCATTTTTTACGAAAACAGCCCTCGGTACATCACCCCTGATATTGTCGAAGAAATCAGCTT
>RGUG01000297.1 GCA_010027915.1 bacterium
CTTGAAGGAACGGGGACTCTCCTACAACTGGATGAAGGAGGTTGAGCAGGGGATTCAGGATCGCCCGTGCGTTAAGAAGATAGAGCCTGCAATGCGTTGCGTTAACCCATCTGAAAATAATTGACCAGAACCTGACAGGTTGACTGAGTTACCTTGGTGATCGATTTATAATCAATGGTCGGGCGGGCATCACTGCAGACGTCTTGAAATCAGGGGAGTCAGTCAAAGGCGATACCAGGGTATCGTCACCAGGGTATCATCCAATCCAGACCCTTTATTTTAACCCAAAATGACCGATCATGGAGGGGAAGGTGCCATCCCGTATAGCCACCCCATTGGGAAATCCCAATCTAGCAAGGCATGGCACCGATGGTGCATGAAGAGGGGGACGAAGTAGGGACATCGGTCGGGGAAAGCGTTGGGACCAAACAAAGGATGCTGAGCTAAGGGGGTAAACTCTGGCATCCTTGTCTGGCATAAAAGCGGACAGCTACTATCAGTCGCTGTATTATAATTATCGATAAAAAGACAAAAAAAATTTCATCGAATCGTGATGGATACCGTTGATGGATACCTGACAGCTCACAATGCGGCCCCGTTTTTGACTCGTTGAGCCCATCGTCTGGGGAAAGGAATGGCACGTGACATCGTCTACGTCACACTCGGTTTTGTGGGACGATATGAGCCCATCGCCCATAATAGATGGGTGATGCCGGTGGCACAATCGGCGACAGCTTGTTATGAGAGGGGCATGGGCCTATCGAAAGGTGTGATGATGACTGCCAATCACCATCAAATAACTGGCTCCGAATTGATGGGCGGCTTGTGGGCCCGGGTCATGACTGTAAAAGAGCTGAAGGGCGGTACCGGGTGCATGCCTTATATTCAGCATCAAGCCCATTCGATGGCTGGTCGTGAGCACCGCCTCGGGGTGTTCCAACCAATCGATTCGGGCACCCCAATCCATCCATTCATTGGCCACCCATCCTGCTGCATAACCGCCGGATCGTTGAAAGCGTTGTGATCCCCATTGCCGTTCGATGCCGACCCATTCAGCGAGTAGCGTGCCGGTATGCTGGGCCCCCAAGGGTATATCCCATTTAACATCCGCTCCCACCCACTCTACGTGATCCTGCTGGGTCTGATGAAGGGGGCCACTCCCTTTCATGTGATGCAGGGATGCAGACACCCCCATCCCGTCTTTTGTTTTGATGTCCCACACCGTACGAATCAACCCCAGTTGATGGGCAGGACCAAACCCTGTGGTGCCAGGTTTGGGTTCATGAACCCATCCCCCGACTTGAAGATGCCAGGGTCCTGCTATCTGCCATTGCCCCAAGATACCATCCCCCACAATATTTCCCCCCCACGTATACTGACTCAGTAAGGGTGCCAACGCAAAAGGTGAGGTTTCATTACATTGTTGTGACAACCAGCCAAACGGAATGAAGTGACGCCCGATGTGGGTGGTCAAGGAAATCTCGGGCATGTGATGCAACAGGTATAGCCATCGCCAGTCGGTGGTCATGCCAGTACTAAGGGGGTATAACCCCAGCATACTGTGCCATGACCATTGGGGGGTAAGGGGTCGATGCCATTCAAGATCAAGGTAATATGACCCCACATTGCCAGCTCGCAAGGGTTGTTGGGCATCCAGCAACCCATTCATGGCCACCACGGCCCCCACTGTGCCGAGCCCTGACAGGATGGGGTCAGGGGAAGGGGCTTGCCCAACGTGAGCCAAAACAGGGGCTGATGGTGGTATGGGGGGCGTGTCGATGGGTGGTCCGGTGTGGGGGG
>RGUG01000298.1 GCA_010027915.1 bacterium
GCGGATGCAGCGGTGGTGCTGAACATGCTGCTGAAGCGCCCCTTTGCCGCCCGCGGGCTCGAGTTAGAGCCCTGGCGTGCCCGCTGCCTGCGTTTTCAGGGTGCTACCCACGACCCGTCATCCATGGTATGGTACCCAGCCTGATGTAAACTCGACTGGGTATGCAAAGGAGTTGGGGTGATTTTTCGTTCAAAGCATCACATTGGCAAAGTACAGCCCTCTCGTGCCGGGGTTCGCTCAACCTTGGCCCGCCGTCACCCCCTGTTACGCCGTGGGTTGATGGTGGTGGGCATGGCCGTCGGATTGGGCGGTGTGGCCCTGGCAGTGGCCACCATTGTGATTGCCAGCAACTTGCCCAACGTCGACCAAATTAGTACCTATATTCCAGCGGAAACCACCAAGGTGTATTCAGACAATCAGATTGTATTGGCAGAATTGCATCAAGAAGAAAACCGTCAGGTCATTCCCCTCAAAGATATTTCGCCGTTGATTATTAAATCGGTATTGGCCACCGAAGACACTGATTTTTATTTGCACCATGGCATTAACATCAAAGGGATCATGCGGGCCATGGTCAAAAATGCCGTCTCGATGGGATTTAGCGAAGGGGCCTCAACCTTAACCCAACAATTGGCACGCAACTTGTTTTTAACCAAACGAAAAAAAATAACCCGCAAGATTGCCGAGGTCATTTTGGCCATTCAAATCGAACGCCGGTATACCAAAAATGAGATTTTAGAAATGTACCTCAATCAGGTGTATTGGGGTCACAACGCCTATGGCATCGAATCGGCCGCCCAAATGTACTTTGGCAAACACGCCAAAGACCTCAATTTGCCCGAATCTGCGTTGGTCATCGGGCTGTTAAAGGGGCCTGAGTTATACAGCCCATTTCGCAACTATGCCATGGCCAAGCAGCGGCAACGCACCGTGTTAAACCGCATGGCCAAGCTCAATGTCATCACCCAAGACGAAGCCAACGAGGCGTTTTTAACCGACTTGCAACTGGCCCAACCCCGCACCTATCGATACCGCGCCCCCTTTTTCACGTCGTATGTGGTCAACCACTTGTTTGCCACTTATGGGTATGAGGCCACCCTCACGGGCGGGTTGCAAGTGCATACCACCCTGGATTATGACTTGCAGATGGTGGCCGAATCGGTGGTACAAGACTTTGTATCCAAAGGACGTAGCGAAGCATTTGTAACCGGCCGACAAGAAGAACGCTACCAATTTGATCAGGGGGCATTAATGGCCATGGACCCTTCTACCGGGTACATCAAAGCCTTACAAGGGGGGGCATCTTATCGAGAGTCTCAGTTTAACCGGGCCACCCAAGCCCTTCGTCAGCCCGGTTCGACCTTCAAACCATTTGTCTACATCGCCGCACTGGAACGTGGCTTTACCCCCGCCTCGGTGGTACAAGATTCACCCATTACATTTAGTACCGTGCAAGGCCCTTATTCACCCACCAATTACACCAAAACGTATATGGGCAATATCTCATTACGCAAAGCACTCGAAAATTCGATCAACACGGTGGCCGTCAAATTAAACAACCTGGTAGGGCCCGACGAGGTGATTCGATTGGCCAAAGCCATGGGGATTAAGTCGCCCTTGCAACCCGTGTTGTCCTTGCCACTGGGGGCCAACGAGGTCACCATGATGGAATTGGTCACCGCCTACGGCGTGATTGCCAATCAGGGATTACGCAATGACCCCACGGCCATTGTCAAAATTGAAGACCGCGAAGGGTCTGTACTCTTTAAA
>RGUG01000299.1 GCA_010027915.1 bacterium
CCCAGCACCTACCCCCGGACCGATCACCACCCCCAAGGTCAGCAAGGACGACATCACACCGTATGTGGACCTGTATGATCAGCTGATCACCTATCGCAAGCACCTTCAACTATTGGCGTTGTATGACGACTATGCCAAAAAATCGCCCTTGTCCACTGCAAAAGAGGCAAAAGAGAAGCGCGAAAAAGACTTGCTGACGGATGGGTTCAGCCAACGATTAGAGAAGAAAAAAATCGAGGCCAGCCGAGGGATTGATCCCCACATGCATGCCACGTCACCCGTGGTGGCAACCTACAATGAATGGCTAACGATGATACAAGCAAAAGAAACGACACGGCGTGCCGCCCTCACAACCGAGGCCATTGCGATGTATGACCGTTGGGTCCAGACTGGCGTCAGCAAAGCGGATATGGGAGGCATTGCGAGTGGGTTGGTATCGTTGACCAAACGGTCATGGGTTCCCACCATCAAGGTCATGAAAGAGGGGTTGGATTCAGAGGGAATGACGGTCCTCAAAGCCGCAGCGGGAACCAGTTTAGACCATGATCGACAACAGGCCACCCGAAAGTTTGGCACGTTTATTCGTCAAATGGGTGGTGAGGACCCATCATTTAAACGGGTCCAGGAATTGGCCAAAAAGGTTCAGGACTACCAGAATGAGGCCTTGAGCCAAGAAGCAATTTTACAATCCAACACCGATAAAAAAGACCGATTGGATGGTATCAAGGGAAAGGCATGGCGTGCGTTGACCACGGCCACAAACTTGGGGGATGAGGTATACGAGGTTAATGTCATGGACCCCCAAACCAATCGGATCAGAAGTAGCCTCAAAACAAAAAGCGAGGTCGTTAAGGCACAACAAAGTGCCTTAAGTAGCATGCTTCATTATGAACAAATGCTCACCGATTATGTGAAGGCTCAACTCACCCAAGCCAGCGAGGGTCACTCCACCCTTCCCCTCTTAGAGTCGTTACGGGGTATCGCCTCGTCATCTGTACTCGCACGGGTGTTGCAGGGGTTAGACCAGACCCAATTGAAGACCGTGTTGGACGTGGCGATTGAAAGCCATGTGTATGTGGGTCTCACCGAGGGGCGTGAACTCAAAGAGAAAGTGGGGCAGGCGATTCTCGAGGCATCTACGGTGGAAAACCTACGCTTCGAGGGGATATCCGGCATGAAGGAAGAAACAAAGGCATTGACCACCCGGACGGCATTGCGAGGGATTTTTGTCCAAGGCTATCATCCCTTACATCTGGATTCCGCCGCCCTTCGCCAGCAATTGAAAGAAAAAGGGGGGATAGAGGACCCCACAGCACACGAACAAACCAAGGCAACCATAACGGCACTCAAGGACAAGCTTGAAACCTTGCAATCGGATGTGAGTCCCAGCACACAGCGTCACCTAATAGACACCTTTGAATTAAAACCCACACCAAATCCGTTGGATATGACGGACATTCCCCCGACCATCACGCCCTTAGCACCCGCCTTTAAGGGTGATACCCCCCAATCGTGGCTGGCTCGATTCCAAACCGGTGACCCCGATCAACAAGCGAAATGGGTGGCCCAATTGGGGGCGGCTGGACCTCAAACCACCACCCAATTGGCAGAGTGGGAGTATCAAGCCGCACGGCGGCAATCCACACAGAATCGTCGGGATATTCAGCGATTGATCCAAACCCTACAAACAGAAGCCGCCAATGTAAAAAAAAGTGACAAGGCAACCGCTGAACAAAAAAGATGGGCCACAGACCTAGAGAGTCGGTTACA
>RGUG01000300.1 GCA_010027915.1 bacterium
AACTGGTCGATTCCGTAATAATTGAGCAAGGGAACGACCCGCTCTTTTCCCGCGTTAAACACCGTTCGCCCTGTTCGGTGACTGACGATGTGGTTGCCGGCGTCGATTAAAATCGTCTTTCCACCAGGGGTCATGATGAGGGTACTGTCGCCTTGGTCGACGTCGATAGCGATAATTCGGAGTGGCTGCTGGGTGGTGGCCGTCATAACCGTGTATCCGATAAAAATGGCAGCGCATCCGACGAGAACTGCGATTTTTATCGTTCGGTTGGGTATGAGTTCCTGGATAAGT
Source organism: bacterium (assembly GCA_010027915.1). Next base: position 292 of record RGUG01000300.1, read on the forward strand.
GTGGTGACGATACCGATCATTACCGCCGATACAACAATAGTTGGGGGATGGGCCAGGTGAACCAAGGCATGGGGAACTTTGGCGGTGGTGGTTGCGATTCCATTGATGAGAATGGTAATGGCATGGCAGGCGGATAGTCCCCAAATCCCGATGGGCGGGATGATCAGAGTTACGACTTCGGCGGCCATTCCTACAACCACCACGATTTCGATTAATGGAGTGACCATGATGTTGGCGATGAGGCTGATGACAGAAATGGAATGGAATTGTGCCCACAATACCGGGAATGTCATCAAAAATGGGGCAAGGCTCATTGCCAGTACGGTTCGAAATTTCTCAGGCCATTGGGTTGGGAATATCCGGGCTAGGGACGGGACTCCCCAAACAAGCGCAGCTGTGGCCAAAAATGAGAGATGTGCGCCAATGTTGGCCACTAAAGTGGGATCGATTAATACAAAAATAAGTATGGTTACACCGATCAGTTGCAATGGGGGTGTTGGATTTTTGAATACCTCGGTAACTACTGACAATTCACTCATGATGACCGCCCTTAAAATGGATGCACCACCACCACATAGACAGTAAAAAAAGACATTGAGTAATGTCAGTAGTCCTATCCTAGACAGTGTTGGCATCCTAAGCATGCCGATAATAGATGTGCCGATTCCAATGATTAATGAGACTTGGGATCCAGAAACAACCAATAGGTGGGTTAGCCCAGCGGTTTGGTAAGCGGTGGTTAAGTCTTCTGGGATTGATGTGCCGGAATCGCCGAGTGTCAGCGCAATTAACAGATCTCCATAAGGTGGGGGGATTGCCATATTAACGTTCGTAACGATCTTGTTTCGTAATACATGGGCGATCCGCTTAAGCGGATTTCGGAAGTCGTGATCGGTTACTGTGTAGTCATCGACAGTAATAGGCCCAACGATACGTTGGGTCCGAGACCACGACTCCTGGTCGGGTTGTCCAGGGTTGGTTGCCGGTGGCCGATGTCGCTGATGGCCCGTGAACGTAATTGTGTCGCCGTATGTTGGCGGTGGGCCGTAAAACTTCAGGAGTAGTCGATGGTTTTTGGGGCCGCCGTGGGCGGCGATATACGCGGTATCCCCAAGATATCTGGGGAAGTCATCGATAACGGCGGTGGTGTTGGGTGCCAGTTTAAAGGTGGTGGGGGTGGGGATTAGTGCCGTTCTGCCCAAACCAACCGTTACCGCAATGGGGAGTGCGATGAGTGCCACGATGAAGGGGCGAGCGGCGGTGGCCAACCCCAGTCCAGTGGCAATGACCAAGCCTAGCCAAAATGGCATAATTCCGAGGCCAATGGTACAGCCTATACTCAGGCCGATGGCTACGTAGATACTTAGGCGATACATCGAATGACTCCTGGACGAAAGTGGGTGTCCGGAATCTTCTTAATTTAGGGGAAAGCAAGTACACTCAGGTGGCA
>RGUG01000004.1 GCA_010027915.1 bacterium
GTGTGATTGCCCACACCAGATCGTTCTGGTGCCAAGCGTCATGGCCGTGAAGCTGCTCCCAGTAGTTTCGATACGCGTCTCTCGCGCTGTACTCCCAATCGCCCTGGACTAACACGGGCTCGTCCCGGGGCGCCGCATACTGATTTGGATGCCTCCACCCAGGGATGTCACACGCGGGAAGCAGATCCATCCCCTCTGCGATCGCATCCGCCTCGCTGATCTCCGCTACCCGCTGCAGCCGGCGGTCCGTAACCTCGAGCTCGATCTGAGAGTTCCGGCGTGACATGTGCATGGGAGACCGCCACCGGGGTTTCACCCCACCCTCTAACAGCTGGTGGGTCGCCCGGTAACGAATCTCGGGGGGTAACGGTGCTGGCACACGGTGCGACAGGACGGGGCAATGACCAAGTACGATTTGAACGTTACACCAATATGCTGGCCCCTCACATGAGGGTATATGCCCCATGGCGAGACCCCCAACTATTGGCCGAGTTTCCGGGGCGCACCCAAATGGCCCATTATTTGGATTCGTTTGGTATTCCGGCCCCTGTGGGAGGAAAAAAGAAATACTCGACCGATGCAAATGTCGCCGGGCTGAGTCATGAAGCCGAAGATTTAGAAGACTTGCATACCCCTGTCACCATTGTGTCCCCTATTATGGGGGTATGGCCACATGAGGCCCCCGATATTATCGAATCAGTCAGCGTATCGTTTATAAAAGGTATCCCCGTGGCCATTAACGGGGAAGAATTGGCGGCCCTGCCATTGCTACAACGGGCCAACCAGATCGGAGGCCGAAACGGAATATGGATGAAAAACGCCTTAGAAAACCGCATTGTGGGCACCAAAAGCCGCGGGGTATATGAGGCACCCGGATTGGAGTGGTTGGGATTTTGTTTGTCTCAATTGTACCAAGCCACCTTAGACAAACGATCCACGGCACTATTTGGGCAATTGTCCCAGTTGGTCTCACACCATATTTATGAGGGCCGTTATTACGAACCATCGACTCGTGCGGCCTTTCTGGGCATCGATGAGCTGGCCAGGTACGCCTCCGGCGTCGTATCCGTTGGGCTCTACAAGGGCAACATGTATCTTCATGCACTTCACGATGTGGGGGCCTCATTATACAACGAAGCCGATTCATCCATGGAGGCCAGTGACGGACTCAATCCAATCAGTAGCCAAGGGTATGTCGACATTCAACGGGTAGAGGCCGTGGCATTGGCCAAAGCCGGACAAATCAATCCGTTGTGAGACGCCCACCCCACCCTCGTCGTAAGTAGATCCTTCAACCGCACACGGGGGTCATGGCTCATCGCATCCTCACACACAAGCTGCATGCCAGGCAGACCCTCGCATCGATGAATCCATCCATGATGGATGGGGAGCGTTTCTGTAACCTTTCACCGGCTGCTCCTCCCATCAAGAGTAAGCCTATAAAACATGCTGGTCAGATAAGCACCCAAATATCCCACATGTTTTAAAAACAAGCTAAAAAAAAGATACACAAACTGAACGGTGTTCTCCCCCCTTTAACCATACACCCCCCAAAATCCCCCCTTCAAATTGGCAATGACGACTTATTCAACGGGTACGCTTAGTTTATCCCAATCGCCTTTGCTACAAAACTTGGTCAAGCGACGACTACCAATTTTGGCACGAAACGCATAACGAACTTGCACGCTGCCATCCGTTAACTTACGCTCATACTTCGTTTTGGTAATGTCTTTGCTCTCAACCGATACTTTTTGACGCTCTTTAACATCGTAGAACTCAATGGTAGATCCCATTCTCACACCTCCTTTACCCAACAGAAAAAAGGACAACATCCCACTTTTCCGCTTTTTAATTGATACCAAAACAAACATGGACGGGCGTACTCTATCCGCAAACAAAAAAAACTTCAAGCACCATCATAAGTAAGCTAATAAAAAGAGACCCATACCCCCAAAAATACCACCATTCTGATACCAACTCCACGCAAGGGCTTGAGCATTACTTGACAAGTGGATTGACAAAATACATACTAAGACTTAGTCTCAACAAAGAGGGAGTTGGCACATTCAAACCACCTGTTCTTCTTTCATCTGATCCGCCTGATCAGACTGATCGTGTGAGTGCAAAATGGGTCGGCACTCAATTGGGTGTTTTCGTTTGGCCCGCATTCGATGTGTCACTATGTGCCGTGTTGTGGACGATGTATCCGGTCGGTTCATTCAAAAAAAGGTCAGTTTATGGCAAATCAAATGATCTCTCAATTGTCCCCCACCACGCCAGCCCATCATGCGGGTCAACGGTTGTGCGATTGTCGCGGTGGCACCTGTGTTCAAATTGTGGGTATTGAAGCCGATGACGCCACCTGCCGCACCTTATTATCCATGGGGCTTACCCATGGCACCCAATTGGCCATTCATCAGACCCCACATCGAGGGGGTCCTGTCGTTGTGGGGTTGCGGGGTACCCACATTGCATTGCGCTCGTCAGATGCAGCGGTGATTCAAGTCAGTCCGTTGTTGCACTAACCCCAGTGGCCTATCCGTGACCCCCCATTCTTCACTGGTATATCTGTTGGTGGGTCATCCCAATGCCGGCAAAACCACCCTCTTTAACTATTTAACCAATGCCCATCACCATACAGTCAATTACCCGGGTTCCACGGTGCAATATGCGATGGGAAACCTGTATCCCAATGGTCCCCTCATAATCGACACCCCTGGCATTCAATCATTAGACGCCCAAGGTCCTGACCAATCCCTGACACTCGATATGATCCGATCCCCCCTATTGGTTACCCCCCATCCCATTCGGTTGATATGGGTCGTCAATGCACGGCAGGCCGCCCAAGAATTGGCCCTCATTGCTTTACTAAATCAACAAGTACCGGGGGGCATCATGGTCTTCACTCACGCCAGCCATTCCCTCTTCCAATCCCTCGACCGGGTCCGACTATCCGACGCACTACCCTTGCCTGCTTTTGGGGTAGACTCAACCGTTCCCGATCAGTATGAACCCCTCAAAAAGGCATTGATAACGGGCCTTGGTACCCCTTACGTCAAAATTGGGTTAACCCCCCCCACTAACCAAGCCATTCAACTGGCGTTTGATTGGTCCAGCTCGTTGCAACGTCCCACCCCCACCGGGCATTCGGTACCATCACTTGACCAATGGGTGCTTCACCCTCTTTGGGGAACGATCATCATCACGGCTGTGTTATTCATCACCTTTGTCATGACGTTTGTACTCACATCCCCCATCGTGGATGGGTTAGACGTGGCCATGTCATGGGTGATTCAGATGGCCCAACACCACATACCACATCCCTTGCTAAATGCCGCAATGGGCGGTGTGTTAGGGAGTTTGGGTGCTGTGGTGGTGTTCCTGCCTCCGTTATTCGTATTAAGCGTCTGTATTGCCATCATGGAAGAATCCGGGTTGTTAACCCGAATGGCCATTATGTATGACCGAACCCTCTCCCGATTTGGAATGGAAGGACGGAGTATGGTCCCAATCTTATCCGGTTATGGGTGTGCCATTCCGGCCATTATGTCATGCCGACAAATACCCAATCGCCGAGAACGATGGGCTACCATGGCCGCCATTCCCATGGCCACGTGTATGGCCCGTTTGCCTGTGTATGCCTTGCTATTGGCCATGCTCACCCCATCTGCCATCGTCAGGGGTGGCCTACTAACCGCTGTGTATATCGGAAGTTTGGGGTTGGTATTGGTCACCGGACGATTGGCCTCTCGAACCCTAGCCCCCCATGGCAATCCCCTCACCTCATCCGTGCCTGCCGTCAGGCCACTCGCCAGGTGCTCTCGTTTGTCATCAAAGCAGGGGGCACCATTGTGGTCATCTCATTGGGACTTTGGGGATTGTCAACTTTTCCATCCCCAGAGCACTCCCTCATGATCAGTCTGTCTCATTATTTAGACCCGATCATGCACGTGATTGGGGCGGATTGGCGCGTTGGGGTGGGACTGCTTGCATCCTTTGGTGCCCGAGAACTATTTGGGCCTGCGGTTCATGCGGTCAGTCCAGGGGGACTGCGGTTATCATGGGACACTAGCCTGGCCATTTTGGTGTTTTATATGATGGCGTTGCAATGCGGGGCCACGATGGCCGTGTTAAAACAAGAAACAAAGTCCTTGCGATTTGCCCTTGGCCTGACCGCCTTGTATATCTTACTGGCCATGGTGGCATCGGTGTTAACGTATCAAGTGTTGCACACCCTCCGCTCATGTTTTTAGGCCAGGTGGGGTTGGCATTGGCAGCCAAACACCTCAACCCCAGGCAATCATTGCTGTCGTTGAGTGTGGCCGCGATGGGGCCGGATTTGTTGCATGTATTATTGGCTGGTGCCCACCTTGAATCCGTCAGTTTACTCAACGATGCCTCCGGGCTTTTTCCGGTTGCCCATGACATTGTGGGATATTCACACTCACTGGTCAGTGTGGGCGTCATGAGTGGCATCGTGATGGTACTGAATAAAAAAGGGCGGTGGTGGGCCAGTTTATTGATGGGGCATTGGGTATTAGACGCCTTGATGTACCGACACGATTTACCCATCTGGATGGATGGCAGCGGGCTTAAAATCGGGGCCAGCTTGTTATCACATCCCATGGCCTGTGTGCTGGTAGAAGGGGGCCTGTTTGCTACTGGGTTGTGGCTGTATCGGCGAGGGTTTACCGGGAGCTACAAAATCAAACCACGGTTTTGGGTTGGGATGATGATCATCATGGGATTGTTTTTAGGTAGTGTGTTATCCACCCCCCAAACAGCACAAGACCTTATCGGGTATGGCCCGCTGTTGCTTGTCATGCCATTGTTAATGGGAGTCATCGATACCCAGCGCCCCCTAACCTATGACAGTCTGACAGGGTTACATCGAAACCCAAAATAGGGTATGATGGGACCCTATTTTTTGGTATCAAAGGAGAGTTACATGCCCACCCAAACCCAACAACCCCCCAACCTCACCTCGCTTGGCATTCAGTCGCCGACCTCAATTATTCACAACCCCTCATATGACACGTTATTTAACCACGAAACAGACCCCCGATTGGGGGGATACGAGCGGGGGCAACTCACTGAATTGGATACCGTCAATGTCTTGACCGGACGGTTCACAGGCCGGTCTCCCAAAGACAAATATGTGGTGGATGATACCACCACCCATGACACGGTATGGTGGGAAGCCGATGGATCAGACAACAAACCCATTAGCCAAGCGGTATGGCAAGAACTCAAAACCATTGCCACCACCCAATTGTCCCAGCAATCCTTGTATGTGGTGGATGGCTACTGCGGTGCCAACCCCGCCACCCGCTTATCCGTTCGGTTGGTGACCGAGGTGGCATGGCAGGCCCATTTTTTTAAAAACATGTTCATACGCCCAAGTGACGCCGAATTGGCCCAGTTTAAACCCGATTGGACCATCTTAAATGCCTGCAAAGCAACAGCCCCCCATCATGCGTCATGGGGATTAAGAAGTGAGAATTTTGTTGCCTTTAATATCCAAGAACGCATGACCCTCATTGGCGGTACTTGGTACGGTGGCGAGATGAAAAAAGGCATTTTTTCAATCATGAATTATTTTTTACCCTTGGCCGGCATTGGGTCTTTTCATTGCTCCGCCAACCAGGGTATGGACGGATCAACCGCCCTTTTCTTTGGGTTATCAGGAACCGGTAAAACCACCTTATCAACCGACCCCAAACGACTGCTAATCGGGGATGATGAGCATGGATGGGACCAAGATGGCATTTTTAATTTTGAGGGGGGATGCTACGCCAAAACCATTGACTTAAGCTTGGAAAAAGAACCGGATATTTTCCACGCAATCAAGCGAAATGCGTTATTAGAAAATGTGGATGTGTCCGAAAAAGGGACCGTGCGATTTGAATCCAGCCGATACACCGAAAACACACGGGTAAGCTACCCAATCGACCACATTACCCGCATTGTCACACCGCACTCCAAGGGCACCCACCCCCAACACATTGTGTTTTTAACCTGTGACGCCTACGGGGTATTACCGCCCGTATCCAAATTAACCAATGACCAAGCCATGTATCAATACCTTAGTGGGTACACAGCCAAGGTAGCCGGTACTGAATTGGGGGTTTCTGAACCAACGGCCACGTTTTCTGCGTGTTTTGGTCGGGCCTTTTTAATGGTACATCCCACCCAATACGCTGCGATTTTAGGCGAAAAAATGACCCAGCACGGGTCACATGCGTATTTGGTCAACACGGGATGGATTGGGGGCGGTGTGGGGGTTGGATCGCGGATATCACTCAAGGCAACCCGTGCCATTATTGATGCCATTTTATCCGGTGACATCGAATCCGCCCCATGGGAGTCTTTCCAAGTGTTTGGGTTTCAAATACCAACTGCCCTACCCAATGTACCCGCTGACATCCTCAATCCCGCCCGTGCCTGGGCTGATCAAGCGGCGTATCGTCAGACCCTAGAAAAACTAGCCCGTCAGTTTCAGGATAATTTCAAAAAGTACGCCACCACCCCCATTGGGATACAAGTGCAACAAGCCGGCCCAACGATTGGGGGATAAAATGAACCACTTAGGCATAATGGGGAAGACCGCCATGGGGGTCATACTCCTGGCGGTGTTGGCCACACCGGCAATGTCAGCATCACCCTTTGAAACCGCAAGCCCATTATATTCCGATGGCCTGCGACTAAGTACCGGCGTCGGCGGCTCCAAAAGTATGGGTAATGTGCTATCCATTCATCGCCATGATGGCAAGGACTACGTGATAGAAGCCCAATATGACAGCAAACCTTACGATGATTCAAGCTATTGGGCGGGGCGACTGGAATGGTGGGAAAACCGGTCCGCCTGGGAACTAGAGATCATTCATCACAAATTGTATCTCATGAATCCCCCGCCTGACATCTTGGATTTTAGTATTTCAGATGGATACAATTTGGTGTACATCAACCGTGCCTGGGCTTTGCCCGATTATCAGCTTGCAGCCCGGGTGGGAGTGGGGGTCGTGGTCGCCCACCCGGATATCACATTCAGCGACCGAGGGCGGTATATTTTGAAAGGGTTACCTGGGTTGCGTTTGGCCGGTCCCTCAGTCCAAGTGGCATTGGAACAACGCTACCCCTTGTATGAGCATTGGTATCTCAAAAGTGAACTGAAGCTGACGGCATCTTATGCCAAAACCGCCATTTCTGACCGACAAGATGAGTATGTGGTGGCCCCGGACATTGCCATTCACTGGGTAGTGGGTATCGGTTCCCAACCACCCAAAACATGGGATATTCCGGGTATTGCCATGGCCGCTTTACCTGCTATGTTTCCCTACACAACCGGTCAATTATTGGGATGGAAGTAACCCACGCTTTTTTTAATGGTGGTCCCGTTGGGTTCATCACGTCCTTTGGTTCCCAATGCACCCCCCATCCGCGATGATGGGTATTCACGAACCCAACATCCATAACCACAACCCATCATCGTAAACAAAAGGGGGGTACAAAAAATACCCGGAAACCAAAAAATCAGCAGTACCCCCCCCCTTCAGCCCCCTCACCATGCGACCCAGCAACAACCCAGCCCCTGATTCCTACGCATACCAACAATAAGTGAGCCGTAAATAAAACGACTCATCACAAAAGACGCCGCCTTTAAAAAAAGCACCGCCCTAATCATCACCCATTTCACCACCTGGGCTCAAGCGTCCGGCCAAATAAGGCATCCCTCGAATGGGCGGGTACCCCGTATTAGGCCGTGCCCACACGTCTCATGGGCAATCCCGCTGTGTGGCATGAATGACGCAGTTCTGATAAGGTCAGGGTACCAAAATGCAGCACACTGGCCAACAATGCGGCATCGGATACCTGCAACACCTCGACCACATGCGACGCATGCCCCGCACCACCTGAGGCGATAATCGGCACCGATAACCGAGACAAGGCCCGCATCAGCGACAGATCATACCCTTGTTTGACCCCATCACAATGCATGGCCGTCACCAACAACTCCCCTGCCCCACACGACACCATCCGCTGTGCCCATTTCAAGACGTCAATACCCGTTCGAATACGTCCCCCATTGATCACCACCTCATAAGCAGATTGGTCATCCAGTGCAATGGATGCCTCTACCCCAGACGGCCTGGCGGCATCCAACCTAACAGGCTGGGCATCAATGGCCACCACCACACATTGGGCACCAAACTGCCGGGATGCCGATTCAACCAAGGACGGGTTTTTAACGGCCACGGAATTCAACGATACTTTATCTGCCCCATGATCCAAAAGGGTGGCAATGGTATCAATCGATTGAATCCCCCCTCCCACCGTAAACGGTATAAAAACCCGCTTGGCCACTGATTCAATCAGTTGGAGGGTGATCCCACGGCTTTCGTGGGTAGCCCCAATATCCAACAACACCAATTCATCCGCACCCAGCTGGTTATAACGATCCGCCAATTCAACTGGATCCCCCGCATCACGGAGGTCGACAAAGTGGGTACCTTTTACCACACGCCCTGCATGAACATCCAAGCAAGGTATCAATCGTTTCGTTACCATCAACCCACTATGCCAGCTTAACGCAAGACCGTCAATTTACCCCGCCGTTGCATGGATTGTTGGGGGGTTTTGATATCCACCACATAAAAATAGGTCCCACGATAAAGACCTTTTAGGTCTTTTAAGACGTCCCATTGCACCACATTTTGACCTGACAACACCTGAAAAACACGATCGCCCAGCCACTGCCCTGACCCATTATACAAGCGTATCGTTCCCTGCCCTGACGCCATCGATACAAACGAAAAATGGGCCGGACCATCCCGCAATGGATTGGGGTATTGCATCACGGCCCCCACCACATCCCCACCCGACACCTTGGCAATCGAAGGGGCCATTTGCACCAACGATGCAGACACCCCCGTGGTCATACTCGATAATACAGAGGCCGTCGGCACCGCATAATCACGCAATGCCAACGCCGGTGACAATACTGACAATGTCTCCCCATTGGGGGCCGTTACAACACCCAATAACCGGTCAATCGATGGGATCAATGGCGTAGGAAAGGCAGAAATAAAATGGGCCAACAAGCCCGACATTAACCCTGCGGCTTGGGACGTGCCATCCATGACCTGATAGGTTGCATTTAATCCCGTTGAGAGCATGCCTTCCCCATACATATAGACGGATACCTTGCTGTGATGAGTCGAAAAATACGATCGATTGCCAACTGAATTGAGTGACCCTACCCCCACCACACCTGGGAAACTAGCCGGGTATTCATACACCCCCGAGCCTGAATTCCCAGCCGCCGCCACCACAATGACATGATGGGCCAATGCATAGTCAATGGCCGACCACAACACATCGTTGTATTGGGTAAATCCCCACGAACAATTAATCACGGATGCCCCTTGCTGAACGGCATATACCAATGCCGCGGCCGCATCATATTGGTACCCAACCCCACGAAAATCGATCATGCGAACCGGTAAAATTTGGGCCATAGGGGCCACCCCTACGACCCCTTCTGCATTGTTAACCTGTGCCGCAATAATCCCAGAAATGTGGGTGCCATGACCATGTGGGTCTTCAACCACCGAATGCCCCACCCCCGTATCAGTCGATAAAAACGCATACCCATTCATATCGTCGATAAACCCGTTTTGATCATCATCCATACCATTTAATGTTTCGCGGGCATTAACCCACCATTTTCCTTTGAGGTCGGGGTGATTCAAGGAAGCCCCTGTATCCAATACCGCCACCAATACTTGTCGGGTCGGCACCACCTCTAAAATGGCATGAATGGGTAACGCATTTAAATAATATTGACCATTGGCCAAGGTATCCGAAAACGCCGTGTCACGCAGATACACCGGATAATGCTCTTCAACTGATACCACACCAGGCAACGCACGCAGCATCACCCCTGCATCGTCACCCTCATCTGGCACCTCAACCAAACTGTAATAAGCATCCGAAGCGGCAACCCCTTTTAATGGGCTGGGAATGCGAAGTGTTCCCTTGACTGTTACCCCCGATAACGTGGATAAGGTGGATTGACCCTGAATACGTTTGCCGCCCCATTTTATAATCAGCTGCTTGGCCATCAACCCAGGCATGCCCAGGCAACCCAGCATCCACAACCCTACGACCCAGTACCCATACCAAGTAGGTTGACGATGGTGGCCCCATAAACCAATACGCGTTATCACCGACCAGTCTCCCTTTCATCCCTACCCCACGGATTCAATGGTAGGTCATTCCCCCCCAACCCATTCAATCAAACCCGTAACAAATTGACTAAAAAAAAAAAGAAACGGACAATAAAGGCCACATGAATATGTCACTGTTACCTATCATCACGCCGTTTGTTATGATCGGACTGGGTATAACCGGCCTATGGCCTTTCTTAAAATACCGTCGCCGACCCCTCAATCGCATGACCCCTCTGATGCAAGATGCCACCTTGGCCTATATGTGGCGCATTCTGAGCAACGTGCTGCAGCTGTTGCTATACGTCAATCTGGCCATTGTGTTATTGAGTTACAGCTTGTTTCACCACATCCCCATTCAACACCTCATCACGGGTGCCATTGGCATCGTGGGCATGACCTTGGTAAGCGTGTGCCAACTGCTGGTGATTCCATATGGCATCGATACCATTCTCACCCATAGTGCCACCTACCCCTGGATGGGACTACATAAACAATTTAAATTGGCTGCGTCTCTCTCGGCTTTTTATGGTGGTATTTTGACCCTGTTGGCATGGGGGTGCATCCATTGGATGGGGGCAGGAGGACTCATGGGATTTAGCATGGGGGTCACTTTGGCAGCCTTTTATTTGAGGGTAAGCGGGGGATTGCTCAAAGGGGCCAGTAAAAATGGCAATGAATTGGGTATTGCACGATCGGGTCATTTGCTGGCAATGGACCGTCGAAACCCAGGCTCTTTTTTAGAAATGTTGGGTGGCATCTTAGGGAATGGGATTGGGTACCAAGCCGATCTGATGGGATCGTTGGCGTTTACCATGGTATCGTTTTATCCCGCATTGTCAGCCCCCCCCCACCTGTTGTTTCCACTGCAAGTGGTGTCGATCGGTTTTTTGGCTTGTTTACCGGCCTACGCATGGTGCCGCTACCGTATTCAAACCCGGCATTTTTCGAATGTATACCTGGAAGGCATTTACATCACCATTACCCTGGCCGCCATGGGCACTTGGGCGTTGTTGTATCACACCGGCCCACTGAGTGGTCATTCACCGATGGCCTTGTTTATGGCGTATGTCACCGGGTTATTGGGGGCCATTGTGATCGGCTTTTCGTCCGAATGGCTCACATCCAATCAATTTTCACCCACCAAAGGCATTGCGTATCATGTCACCTTGGGCGGGTCGCAAGCCATGGCAAAAGCACTCGAAAATGCGTTTTTTAGCAACAGCCTGATGGGGGCCGTGTTGGTCGTCATTGCCAGTATCACCTATGCCACTGCCGGCCTCATGGGATTGTCAATGGGGGCGTTGGGGATGGTCGGTGTCATCGTCGTGATTATGACCGGCAACCTATCAGGCCCCATTGCCTCCCTGGCCACCAAAGCCGCTACCATTGAGGAACAGTCCAGTATTATTTGTCAAAATTCGGAACGAATTGAGGGAATTGCAGCCACCACCATTGCCATACGGGGTGGGTTTGCATCGGGTGCCGCCTTATTGGCGGCCATGGCATTGGGGGCTCAGGTGTTATCCCTGATACCCATCGAACACAGCCTGGTTCATCGTGGCCCCCTATTGGGGGCCGCCGGACTATTGGGTTTGGGATTGCCCTATTTAATCGGGTCATTGATTAGCCGTTCGACTCGAAAAGCCACCCAAGAAGTCATCGAAGAGATCATTCGACAACCCCGAGAAATACCATTTTTATTACTAAATAAAGCCACCCCTGACATCCGCGTGGCCGTCGACCGGGTGAGTCAACGCATCATGGATGGCATGGTATTACCGGGTATTTTATTGTTGGCCCCGCCACTATTATTGGCCTTTTTTGCCGACCCATTGATCAGCATGGCCTTGGTGGTGGGGGCCTTTTGCTCGGTATTTAATGCCGCCCATTTATGGTGGACATTAGGGGACGCCCTTTACCATACCCGTCAGTACATTCAAGCCGGCCATTTAGGAGGGAAAACCGCCCCAACCTCCGCTGTTTTGGCCTCATTGGATCAAACCGGCACCATCTATCGAGATGTCCTGAGCCCTAGTAGCATCGCCATTATCAAAGCCATGCTCATGCTCACCATTGTACTGCTTCTCATTATCAAAGAATTAACCTAAAGGAGAGATCAGATGTTGCAACCCATGGCCATTGCCAATTGGAAAATGAATCTATCCCGGGCCGAGGCCGCCCATTATTTTCATACCCTTACCCAATTGCCGCCGTTATCTCGTGTATCAGTGGTCATCACCCCACCTTTCACCATGCTGGACCTGGCAGGGCAACACTTATCCCATTCAGGGTATCAATGGGGTGCCCAAACCCTATCCGGTTGGGCCAGTGGGGCATATACCGGCGAGGTGTCCGCCACGATGTTACAAGAGTTGGGGGTATCCGTGGTACTCATTGGGCACAGTGAACGACGGCTGGGTCATCATGAAGGGGCCCCCATCCTCACCCAACAACTGCATCAGGCCCTATCAGCGGGGTTCACCGCCGTGTATTGTGTGGGAGAAAGCCTCAGTACCCGACAAGAACAGACACACCATCAGTACATAGACACCCAATTACGAGAGGTCATCACCGGCCTTTGCCTGTCAGACCCCCAACAACTGGTCATTGCCTATGAACCCATTTGGGCCATTGGCACAGGGGTCAACGCCTCACCCGACGATGCCCAATCCATGCACAAAATGATTCGACACACACTGGCTGATTTGCTGGGAGATAGCATGGCATCCCGTATTCGTATTCTATATGGGGGGTCAGTAAAACCCGACGGGGTCGGTGCTTTAATGACTAAATCAGATGTCAACGGGGTATTAGTAGGGGGGGCGTCATTAGACCCCCATACTTTTTACCGTATTTCGTCCATGGTATCGGAGGGCAGATCATGAGAAAATGGAAGCCGCTTGTTGCAATCGCTTGTTTTGGAGGTTTGGTTATGTCGTCCGTTATAGCAGAAAATTCGGTGGTTCAGATCAAAACATCCAAAGGGGATGTGGTCGTTGAGTTGTTTGATGATAAAGCACCCGTTACCGTCAAAAACTTTTTGTCATATGTCCAAGATGGGTTTTACGATCAAACCATCTTTCATCGTGTCATTTCTAACTTCATGATTCAAGGAGGGGGAATGGATGAAGGGTTACAACCCAAAAAAACCCGGCCTCCCATTAACAATGAAGCCACCAATCGTATCAGTAACAAACGGGGCACCTTGGCCATGGCCCGCACCTATGTGGTCGACAGTGCCACCGCACAATTTTTTATCAATGTGGTGGACAATCCTTTTTTAGATCACAAATCCCAACAGACCGAAGAATACGGGTATGCCGTATTTGGACAAGTCATTGATGGGATGGAAACAGTCGATCAAATTCGATATACCAAAACAGGTTCGGTTGGTGTATACAACGATGTACCCAAAGAACCCATCAAAATTTTAGGGGCCAGTATCATCAAACGGGGTAGCCAGGCACCTGCCGAGCCCGAAGCCACACCTAGCACCACAACCCTCGAACCCTCTCAGAGTGTACCCACCTCGGGGGTCCCAGCCGACACAAAGTAACCCCACCCCTTATCCTTCCCCAAGCAGAAAGCAACTCAGCAAAAAGAGAGGGCTTGGGGAGGGGGAGTTAATAGAGGGGGGATGGTAGAAGGAAGGGGGGTAATGGTATAGTCAATCAGCCCACGTATGTGGGACATCAATGAATCCCAAGACCATCAAACCCCATGGGTTTAACGGTGGTCTGAATCGAGAGGTAAGCCCATGACACAAGAAGTGAACGTACAAGAACCACGTCCCCAAGATACCAAGACAAATGAAGTAGTCAGCATGCGTCAATTGTTAGAATGTGGGGTGCATTTTGGGCACCAAACCAAGCGATGGAATCCCAAGATGAAACGGTATATTTTTACGTCCCGCAATGGGATCCACGTCATTGACCTTCAGCAAACCATTAAACTGGTTAAAAAATCGTATCAAGTGGTAAGAGAAGTCGTCAAAAACAATGGGACGATTTTATTTGTCGGCACCAAAAAACAAGCCCAAGATGCCATTGAATCCGAAGCCAAACGATGCAATATGCCCTATGTTCACCACCGTTGGTTAGGAGGCACACTCACCAACAGCGTCACCATTCGGCAAAGTGTGAATAAATTGCGACAGTATGAGCGGCTCAATGCCGATGGCACCTTCGACTTATTAAGCAAAAAAGAAGCCGCTTCAAAGCGTAAAACCCTGCATCGGCTCCGTCATTATTTGGATGGAATAAAGGACATGGGGCGCTTGCCATCGTTGATTTTTGTGGTGGACACCAAGCGAGAGGCATTGGCCATCCGGGAAGCCAACCGACTCAACATCCCCATTATCGGGGTGGTGGATACCAACGCAGACCCCAATGAAGTTCAATACCCCATTCCAGGTAACGATGATGCCTTACGGGCCATCAAACTTATTTGTTCGGTCATGTCCAAAGCCGTGTTAGACGGAATGGAAGATGCCGGACACTCGTTACCCCAAACCCAAGAAGAAGACGGCCTTGAATTGGCCGCTGCAGCAGGGTCTTTTACCGTGTTAGAAGATGAGGTCACAGCCAATGCGGATTTATTATCCGAATAATCAATTACCAGGAGACAAAAACGGCCATGAGTATTTCAGCATTATCAGTCAAAGAATTACGCGAAAAAACAGGGGTTGGAATGATGGATTGCAAAAAAGCCTTGGAACATACCCAAGGCAATTTTGACGATGCCATTCAGTATTTACGTGAAAAAGGGTTGGCCACTGCCGCCAAAAAATCAGATCGCGAAGCAACAGAAGGCAAGGTATTTGCAGCGGTACAAGGCAACAATGGGGTATTGATTCAGTTGGGTTGCGAAACTGATTTTGTGGCCAACAACACCGCCTTCACGTCATTTGGTCAAGAAGTGGCCGCCCATGCGTTAAAGCATCAGGTTTCAACAGTCAGCAGTTTGACTGAGCAATCGATCAATGGGCGGGGTTTTTCAGCGGCAGTGTCTGAATTGGTTCTCATGCTAGGCGAAAACATTGGGGTAAAACAACTAACCTTGCTGACCGCCTCGCAGATTGGTCATTATGTTCACTCAAACGGTAAAATTGGGGTATTGGTCGGGTTCTCAGGCCCTGTATCGGATGAACTGGCACGGGATGTCGCCATGCACGTCGCCGCTTCTCAGCCACAAGTCGTCACACGCGATGAAGTCGCCACCGATGCCTTAACCCAAGAAATTGAGATTATCAAAACCCAAGCTCGAAATGACGGGAAGCCAGAAGCGGTACTCGACAAGCTGGTCACAGGGAAACTCGAAAAATTTTACAAAGACCATTGTTTGCTCGAGCAACCCTTCGTCAAGGATCCCAGTCAAAATGTGTTATCGTTGTTACCAAAAGGGGTTACCATCACGTCATTTACCCGGTATGCGTTTTCATAAATGAACAGGGCCATGTTGGAGGCCAACGAATCGCTTCGATTGGCCCCTTATGCCTGCCATGCCACCCGATCACAAGGGAGACAATACCCTGAGCCCCCCTCTGAAACCCGTACCTGTTTTCAACGTGACCGGGATCGAATTATTCACTCGAAGGCTTTTCGCCGTCTGAAGCAAAAAACACAAGTCTTTTTGGCCACCGAATCCGATCATACCCGTTCACGGCTCACCCACACCCTTGAAGTATCCCAGATTAGCCGTCACCTGGGCCGGTTGTTACAACTCAACGAAGAATTATGCGAAAGCATTGCATTGGCCCATGACCTGGGACATACCCCCTTTGGTCATTCAGGGGAACGGGCACTCAACACCTTGATGGCATCCGATGGCGGATTTGAACACAACCAACAAAGTCGCCGCATTGTGGATTATCTAGAATCTCGCTACCCCACTTTTCCGGGCTTGAATTTATCATATGAAGTCAGGGAAGGCTTACTCAAACACCGTCCCCCAGTAGATGGGACACCCGACCCCACTGGTTGGCACACACTAGAAGCCCAAGTCTGCAATTTGGCCGACGAAATTGCCTATAATACCCATGACATTGATGATGGGATTCGGGGGGGATTAATACTTGAGTCAGCGGTATTAGAGCAAGTGCCACTATGGCAACAAGCCCATGATACGATTTTGACACGATACCCCAACATCACCCACTCCCAACGGATATCATTGACTGTTAGTGAGCTCATTGCCATGCAAATCACCGATGTATTAACCGAATCAGAGCGGCAGTTACGCCCATATAAAGGGGCCCATTTATCTGACTTACAGCATGCCCCCCATCCCTTGATTCGGTTCAGCAAGGAGATGGCACAAAAAAACCAGGTATTGCGTGACTATTTGTATCAGGCGGTATACGCCCACCCCACTATTTATCGCATGAACAAAAAAGGGCAACGCATCATTCAACGACTGTTTGAGGCGTATCATGAAGACCCGCGTTTGTTGCCACCAATGGATCCCTTATTACACGACAACCGCTCATGGTCACGAAAAGTCGCTGATTATATTGCCGGCATGACCGACTCCTTTGCCATGAAGGAATATGACACCTTATGTCTATAAACCGGGCCAATCTGCTCTTGACAGGGGCATCAGGGTGTGTGGGGCACTATATCACCGAGCAGTTACTGGCCAGTGAGTCCTATCATATCCATTTGTTCATACGCCCCAGCAGCCGCTTGTTGTGGGATCCGTCGACCCATGAACACGTCACGGTTCATTATGGCAACATGGAGGACTTGTCGGGGTTAACCAACCTTGTGCCCCAAATGGACTACATCATGCATGTGTTCACCGACTGGAGCAACAGTCCCTATGCCACTTTTTTAAATGTGGACCAAACCCATGCCCTGTTTTCAATGGCGGATTCCGATCGGCTTCGACGCATCATTTATTTTTCAACCGCCAGTATTTTAGATTCGCAGCATCGCCCACTAGAAGCAGCAGGAAAATGGGGCCCAGGCTATATTCGATCCAAGTATGCCAGTCGCCTAAAGTTAGACGAGCATCCTTACAAAGACCGCATCATCACCGTGTATCCCACCTTGGTCTTTGGCGGCGATGCAACCCATCCCTATTCGCATATCTCACAAGGGTTACCCCACTATTTGCATTACATGAAATACTTGCGATTCATTCAAATGAATGGGGCCTTTCACTTTTTGCATGCCGATGACATTGCCCGAACGGCCATTCACTTGTTAACGGCCCCCCATCCACCCGCCCACGTGGTATTGGGAACCAAGGCAATCGAAGCCAAAGACGCACTGGCGATATTACGTGATCGGTCAGGGTACCGGAGCTGGTGTCAACTGCCCCTTCCCACCCGTAGTTTGCTCAAAATAGCCCAATGGTGTCGCATTGAGATTGGGGATTGGGAACGATATTGCATCCTCAATCCCCGTTTTACCTACGACACCCATCAACCCGCCACGTTCGGGCTCACCACCCGGTTTTCCACCTTAGAATCAGTCATTGACGATCGGCTGGCCCAACATGTCTGAAGCAAGTCGGTATAAAATCCCACCCCATGACTTGGTAGCCGAACAGTCACTATTGGGTGCAGTGCTCATTTCAAAAACAGCAGCTGCGTTGGTACTGGGTCGAATCAAAGCCGATTATTTTTATAAAGATGCCCACGCCGCCATTTTAAAAGCCATTTTGGGTTTATATGAACGAAATGAACCGATTGATTTGGTGACATTATCAGCCGAACTGTTAAAAATGGGATTGTTAGAATCGTCCGGTGGCCGAACGTATTTATCCGAGGTCATGCAATCGGTACCCACTGCGGCGAATGCCGAAAAATATGCTGACATTGTCGAAGAAAAATACTTGCTTCGACGGCTCATCGATGTGGGATCCAACATGGTCACGACGGCGTTTGAGCCCACCATTTTAGCCAATGAGGCGGTTGAACAAGCCCAAAAACAAGTACTAGACCTGTCAAAAGAAATGGTACGGGATGATTTTGTTGAAATTAAATCGGTACTAAACACCGTCTTTGATAGCATCCAACAAACCTATGGTAATGAGGACCGCATTTTAGGGGTACCAAGTGGATTCAAAGACCTTGATGGAATGACCTCAGGGTTTCAGCGGGGGGATTTGGTCATACTGGCCGCTCGGCCCTCAATGGGTAAAACCACGTTGGCACTCAATTTGGCCGCCCATGCTGCCATTCACAAACAGCAGGCGGTGGCCATTTTTAGTTGTGAAATGCCCAAAGAACAATTGGCCATGCGCATGTTGTGTTCAGAAGCCAAGTTGGATTCCAAACGATTGCGAACCGCCAACCTCAAAGAGCATGAATACCGTGATTTAAATCAGGCCTTCGGGCGATTGGCCGATACCCCCATTTTTATTGATGACAGTGCGGGGGTCACCCCCTTGGAAATGAGGGCCAAAACCCGTCGGTTGCAAATGGAACACGATGTTCGCTTGATCATCATTGACTATTTGCAACTGATGCGGGGGTCAAAGTCGAGGAATGAAAGCCGCTTTCAAGAAATATCGGACATTGTGCGCGACGTCAAAGGGTTTGCCAAAGAATCAGGCATTCCCATTATTGCCCTGTCTCAGCTCAGTCGTGACATTGAAAAGCGACAAGACAAACGCCCCCAATTAAGTGACTTGAGAGAATCAGGCGAAATTGAACAAACGGCTGATTTGGTGATGTTTATTCACCGTGATTCTTATTATGAGGGAAATGGAGGGGGCGATACATCAGCGGCCAAGTTGATCATTGCCAAACAACGAAATGGTCCCACCGGGGAAGTCAATTTGGTATTTCGACGGGATATTTCGTTGTTTTTATCGGCCGCACCGGCCCATATTGTACCCCAATGAAGGCCGGTATCAGGGTATGGGGGGTAGCACTGGTCGTCCTATTCGGTGGCAGTGTATGGGCCACGACCATTCAACTAAATGCCCAGCAGATTGCCTATCATGCCTCAGACAACATCCTAGAGGCGAGCAACGATGTTCGGTTGACAATGGGACGTTACCAATTAAATGGGTCCTACGTTCGATACAATCAACGACAACAACACATCATGGCGTCAGGCAATACCGAATTAAAAGCCCCCTCCCAATCGTATACCCTCGACCGCTTTTTTTTTAATTTAGAAACCCAGCAATTGGAGGGGAATGATTTATCGGGGACCATCAATGGGTTGCAGTTTAAAGCCCAGTCATTTTCATATCAAAACAAAGCATTGGAACTCAAAAAAGTCCGGTTTAGCACCTGTTCAAAGGGTACACCCGATTATCATATCGAAGCGGATTGGATGATTTATTACAATCACACCGGCTTGCTATGGTCGGTTAATAACTGGGTGAAATGGGGTAAAATCCCTCTGTTTTGGATGCCCACGTTGGTCGGTGGGATTGGACCGATGCGGGGCCTATCAGACAGCGTACCCGTGCCACAAGTCTCATCGGACCAGTACGCGGGCACAGCGGTCCGTCACTCCTTAACGTATTTGTTAAATGCCCATATTAAAGGCAGTGTAACCGTGGGGTACAGTCAATATTTAGGGGGAATGATAGGGATACAGAACGATTATGTGGCACCCGAATACCAAGTCAACACCAACCTATCGGCCAGTAGCGGGGGTGGCATCGACTATGGGGTTTTATGGCAATGGCCGTTAGGCGGAGGCCCATCCCCTGTCCCTCATTTATTAGAAGGCATCGGGCACCCGGTCACCCACCCAGCCATCGTGAGCGTTGGTTCCTATTACCGGCGGCTACTGAATTACTCACGGGTAAGCCAGCCATGGGTGATAGGGATCGAAATCCTGCCTGGCAACTGGTGGCCCTTGTCGATGCAATGGGGGTTTTCACCCGTAAAAGAAGAAGACATGCTCTCGTCTCGGCAATACCAAAGTCA
>RGUG01000031.1 GCA_010027915.1 bacterium
GAGGATATAAGAGACTGTCTGTACTCTTTAAGCAAAGCAATACGAGCTAACAATCTCTCAGACAATTGCTTCGTTGTTCGACTTACCATCGAAACTTTGTGTGTTATTTGTTTCTGTTCGTCTTCGGGGGGAGCTACGACTTTAAGGTTCTCAATCGACCCCTTACCGAGTCCAAATCTAGTTATCCCGCTTGATGAAATATAAAAATAGTCTTTTACACTTTTCGACTCAAGGTATCGATAAATGAACTCTGAGTGAAAGTCAGAAGACTTCATTCGAATAATGGCTAGGTGATATCCACACACCGTGTTATCTAAGTCTTCAATCACGAATGTTGGAATCCCAATGTCATCTGGAGACTCGGAATCTTTGGTGAGAAGGATGTCTCCTCTTCGTAAAGAGAATTTTTCGAACTCGTTATCAGAGCAAGTTCCCGATGGAAGAGCTGATTTTGAGTCGATGTACTCGTTCCTATAGACATCAGGATAGTGACAAATATTGACCCGTTTTTCATCCTCGTATTCGTGACGATCAACGGAACTCAGCTCTACGTTCGAGATGTGCTTCAACACCTCCATATTCCAGTGTTTCGGTATTTCACCAATCCAATCGACACCACTATTCTTCATTTCAACATTTGGATCGAGCCCTTTGGTCACGTACTGATTGATCAATGCAATACGTTGCTCCTTGAGGAGTTCGATCTTTTTTTCAATCTTGCTGATCAATGAGTCAATCTGGAACGTTTTTTTGTCGAGATAGCGGGAGATAAGGTTTTGTTCTTGAGTTGGAGGTAAAGGAATAAAATGACTTCCCAATTTATCCATCGGAACTCTCATTCTATGTTCTAGAATGCCATTTCCAACCCCAACCAAACTTTTCTGGAAGACTAAAGATCGAAATAAATAATGAAAATATTTGTTGTTGTAATCTTCATTCTTCTTTTTTAGCATGTAGTAAACGGGGCTAACTAGACCGTAATAGTTTGATAAGCCAGAAGAGCCAATTATTGCATTCATGCTGTTAACGACAATGTCACCAGGATGAACAATCTTGTATTTTGTTAAGTCGTCCTTCTCTTTATTCCCAATATCTCCCTTTTCACTATGAGGTATGACTCCTCTATCGTGTGTTAGTGATATCAAAATCTCAGTTTGGACTGGATTATTAAATTCTTTTCTCTCATCAAAAACGAACTTAATTTTTTTTGCTTCCCAATCTTTTGGCAGATGATCAATCAACATCAACTGATCACTCATCAGTCATCTCCATCGACAACTGTTGAATTTCATCATCCAGTGATTTCAGATCTTTGGAGATCTCCTCCAAGCTTCTTAATGGAGTGAATTTATAAAAGTATTTGGTGAAGTTGATCTCATATCCGATTTTGTCTTTGGTTCGATCCATCCAAGAGTTGGGTAAATATGGCGTTACCTCCCGCTCGTAATAATCTTCAACGCTTTCAGACAACGGCACCCGCTCGTGATCCCTTTTCGAGGGGTCGGGCTTGGGATTCCCTTGACGATCCTTTTTGAGTTCACCGTTTTCCATTAACGGTTGCTCAATCACCACTTTGGTGTAACCGAAGAAACGATTGGGATAAATCTTACAGCACTCGTTTTCTTCGAATTTTTGATAGATGCTGAATAGCTCATCTTTCTGCTCTTCGGAGATGACCTTACCCTTGTCACCAAGGTTCTTTCTCATGGACGTCCAGAACGAGCTTCCATCAATCAATTGCACCTTACCCTTACGCGCTGGCGACTTTTTATTGGTCACGATCCAGATATAAGTCGTAATACCCGTATTGAAGAACAACCGGTCGGGAAGAGACACGATACATTCCAACCAGTCGTTTTCAATCACCCACTTCCGAATGTTTGATTCCCCACTACCCGCGTCACCCGTAAAGAGCGGGGAGCCGTTAAAAACGATGCCAATACGGGACCCCTCGGGATTCATCTTGTGGATAAGGTGCTGAAGGAACAGAAGCGACCCGTCCGAGGTTCTGGGGGTGCCCACAAAAAAACGACCATTGGGGTCTTTGGCTTCTTCTGTGACAAAGGCTTCTTCGGACTTCCAGCTCACACCAAACGGCGGGTTCGTGATCATGTAGTCGAACGTTTGTCCCTGTAACCGATCGTCGGAAATAGACGAACATGGACCATGAATGGTCTCGGGGTTCTCATCCATCATCAGCAAGTCGGATTTACAGATTGAATACGTCACATCGTTGAGCTCTTGACCGTATAGGTCGACCTTCAGCTTTGGATTGATGGTGTTGTGTATCCATTCCTTCCCAATGGTCAACAGTCCGCCTGTTCCACAACAGGGATCAAAAACGGAACGAATTTTTCCTTCGCCTTGAAGGTCTTGTCGGTCTCCTCCAAACACGAAAGAAACCAACAATTTCACCACGTCTCGGGGGGTGAAGTGGTCGCCGCTTTCTTCGTTGGACATTTCCGAGAATTGACGGAGGAGCTCTTCATAGACCGACCCCATTTGGTGGTTGTCGATCTTGTTTGGGTGAAGGTCGAATTCGGTGAACTTATCAATCAACCAGTACAACCGTTTGTTTTTGTGTAACTTTTCAACAAGCGGGTTGATCGAAAAGTGTTCGATGATGTCCCGCACGTTCTTGGAGTAGCCCTGAACGTAGTTGTTGAAATTCATCAACACGTTATTGGGGTCGCTCTTGATTCGTGACAGGTCAAACTTGGATGAATTAAAAAACGGGTAGCCGACTTGTCGACAGATCACGGGAGTGGGGTCGGACAATTGGTCTTTGTATTTTGTGTAGAGCGCCACAATGGTATCTTTTTTTGGTTCTAGTACACAGTCCAGCCGTCTCATCACGACAAACGGAAGAATGACCCGACCGTATTCGGAGGGTTTGAACAAACCCCGAAGCACATCGTCGGCTGAGGACCAAATAAGGGAAGATAGGTTGGTGGGGTGGCTCATTAATCGTTCTTTGTTTTCAGTCGGTTTAGTCTTGTGTTCATGGGCTGTTAACGGTTAGGGGTTGGGTCACCCATGCGGATGGGGTCTTTTTCTCCAAAGGGTATAATACCGCCCCGTTTCGGTTTTGGTGTAGTACCGATAAAACGTGGCAATAAACGTGTCATCCCATACATAGGGTGGTGACCCATACCAATTTTTGAGTTTAAAGGGGTGCGGGCCATTGGGTATGACAATGATATCATAGGGAGCCAATACCTCACGATCATGGGTGAATGTCACGCCACCGCTGCGGTATTCCATCAATACGCACGCATCCCATCCATACGGCTGGCCAGGTCGGTGTAAGTATGGCCTCATGTTTGAATCACCATACAATGGGTCGGTGTATCCCATGATGATGTTGGCGGTGGGAAACCGCTGTCGGATGTCGCGTAGATCGTGGGCCTTTTGGGTGACGTGGTGGTCACGAAAGCGAGCCGCCCAGTGTATCAAGAACCGTTGCATCATCCACCCACTGGTGATGCACACCATCCAATAAAGGATGACCACCTGTTGGATGGATAAACGGTTTAAATGAGGGTGTAACCGCTGGGCCAACTGCCACATCAGTACCGGCAAAAAAGGCATCAAATGCCAGGCTCCCGCCCCACTTTTGGACGCCACCACACAGACCAGTGCCATGGATACGCCATGGGTGACCATGGCGATGTGCCAACGAAAGGGGATCCCCACCATCCGGGTGATGGCATACACCCATAACCCCACTCCCCCTACAAACAGGGCATTTTGTATGCCCCCTGACCATGTCAACGGGTGGTGACGGGTGACCGCGAGAACCTGGAGGTAGCCGGTGATCGATACCCACGGATTGACGAGCATCAACCCACTCAATACCAGGGATATCATGATCAAGCGAACCGTCCAACGGGATCCCTGATGTTCCCAGGCCAGCCCCGCTAACGGCACCCAATAGCAACCTGCGTGAGGTTTGGTTCCCAGGGTCAGGGCCAGTCCAATGGCGGCTCCCACCATGCCCCATCCTCCGGCCCGTTTCGTGACGGTTCCCCACAAGGCCAGTGCCATGCCCAATACCATCAGGCTGTCACCCCCGCGGGTGGTAAAAAAATGCGTATTGGTTTCAAAGAGCATGGTGAACCCCCACCACATCACCCAGAACCACCAGGCCCAGTCACGGGGATAGTGCTGCCAAAATACCCACGCCATCACGCCCACGGCCCCCCATCCCACCAGTAGCCCCATCATATTCACCCCGATCATAGGGTCATTGACCAGTGTGATGCCCACCCAATGGATCGCATGGATGGCAGGGCCATACAGGATCGCCGTTGGCCAACTATTCGGCATGGTGTGATACAAGGGGACGCCATCGCGTAGTTGTAAGGCTGACATGGTGACGGGTACCAGGGTGTGATCAATGGCGGATGGGTAGCCCAATACCCAGACGCTCATGATGCCCCCTGTGATTAAAATCCCGGTCACCAAAAGGCGTCGGATGGTCCGGATGTGGGGGTGAATGGCACAAAGCCGATTTGCCAGCAGGGGGTAGCGGGTTACCATCAGGGGCACCACGGATAGAAGATACATCCATATCAGTGTCATTCTGATATCAAATAGCACCCAGCATACGATCGTCTTGATGATGGCGATTCCGTTTGGTTTCATGTGATAGCGTCTTTATTGGGGTGGGTTAGACCTCGTCTTGGTTGCTCGCAATAGGGTGCCGATCAACGTTAATAACCCCGCAGCCAAGGGGCGACGATGGGGTGATTGCCCCCATGAGGTGCCGGTTCGATTCATCCATTCAGTGTAACTTTCTTCAAACATTCGCTGATTGGAGTACTGGGCTTTCCACCCCAATTGGGTTAAGGGGGTCATGTCAAAGTGAAAGGCCTTGTGATACGTTAAATAATGCCATGGTGCCAAGGGGCTCAACCGTAGCCAATCCAAACAACGCAGTCCATTGATGGTTAATTGGGCGGGTAACTCAATAATGGGTGACCGGCTATGGGCAAAGGCAATCAGGTGTTCATACAATTCCCGAAGGGTGCCAAAGGTGTCGGTGCCAATGTTAAAGGCCCCGGTTTGCTGATGATCCATCAGCAGCATATACGCATCCATGAGGTCATGGGCATGCACAAATTGAAAGGGATAGCGACCTGAGCCAAGCACAATGACCGGGTGGTGCTGATCAATCCACTGAAACAATAACTGAAAAATACCCAATCGGCCTTCCCCTATAATGGTGCGAGGCCGAATGATGATGCACGGCATGTGGGTCTGTTGGGCGACCACCATCACGGCGTTTTCACCTTCGAGTTTGGACCGACCATATACCTCGACGGGGTGACGAGGGGTTTGGTGGTCAATCGGCATGCGATCGGGGGATCCAAACACCGCACTAGAACTCATATGAATAAAATGGGATACCCCCGCCCTGGCCGCTTCGGTGGCGGCCACGCGGGTGCCATTCACATTCACATCCCAAAACAACT
Source organism: bacterium (assembly GCA_010027915.1). The sequence goes on from RGUG01000031.1 coordinate 5,478, forward strand.
GACCGGATTTGGTGAGGGGTACCAATGCGGCATTGTGATGGACCACCTCCACCCCTTTCATGGCCTGTCGTACACGTTCACTGTCTCGGATATCACCCCCCATAAATTCAATGTCCGGGGATCGTTGGGGGTCGTCCCATCTATCCAGTACCCTGACCTCGTGTCCCTTTTCTAACAGTCTTTTGGCAATGATGTTGCCCATAAACCCACATCCCCCGGTTACCAAATGCCGTGTCATGATGTCTCCTTTTAAAATTGTTGATGGTCAATGGCCCATTGAATACTGCGTCGCATCCCTTCTTCTAAGGTGACACTGGGTTGAAACCCCAATTCTTGACGTGCTTTTTGTGTGCAACAGGCAATCGTTTTGTTCATTTCAGACAACACATGGATTTTTTGATGGTACCATCCCACCCATTGAATGAGCGCATCACACCCCATCGCCACATCCCCAATCCAGGCGGGGAGGTGTGACGCCCAAATGAGGTGCTTAACACCTGTTCGATGGTGTCGATAATGGTGGTCATCCGATAGGGCTGCTCATCGGCGATCCAATACGTCTGGCCTGCCGCCTTTGGTGAGTAGGCTGCCAGTACCAGCCCGTTGGCCAACTCATCGACATAGGCCATCGACCGCTGGTTGTCTCCTTTTCCTAGTAGGGGCACCCGCCCTTCTTGAATCATCCGGAAAAACGTCACTTGTCGATCGGGTTGTCCTGGCCCATAAAACCACGGGGCACGGATGATGACGGTTTCTAAGGCGTGGGTTTGGGCGATCTCGTGGACCACTTGTTCCATCAACATTTTGGAGCGTCCATAGTGCATGTAGGGGTGATAGGGTGAGGACTCATCAAACCGGTGGTGAGGGTGCGGGTTACATCCACAAGGCGAATTCGATGACACCACCACGGCCCGTTTGACTTTGGCTTGACTGGCCAACGTTAAAAGGGTGCGTGTACCGTGTTGATTCACCCGATAAAAATCCGCCACCCGACGGGGATGAATCACGCCGGCACAATGAAACAAGATCCCCCCTTCTGCCTGACCAAAAAAAGCCGATAGTGAATCGGGGTTGGTAAGGTCGCCGGCCACCCATTCAATCCGTCCTGCCCATGACGAGGGGATTGGCTCTCCTGGTCGAATGAGTACCCGAATGGGGAGGGTAGGGTATTGGTCTTGTACACTTAGAATCAAGCGTTGTCCCAACCATCCTGTGGCGCCGGTGATGAGTATCATGATGCGTTCCTTTGCTGTAAAAAATGGGTGACATTTCGTCGTGTAATGGCCATGACACTCCCTTGCGGATTGACACTGGGTGACCCCCCCAGGAGACTGGCATCGGCCACATATAGCCCTGGGTGCCCATGTACTTGTCCAAATGAGTCCACCGCACATCGATCAGGGTGTTCACCCATTGGGCAACTGCCAAACAAGTGAATACTCATGAAATGGCCGTTTCCTTTTTCAATCATGCGACGTACCACGTGCCCCTCTTCCCGACGGGTTAAGGGGGCGATGTTGGGCACCGATGGGTACAAACGGGTGGCACCCGATGCCCACAATAGCTCACAGAGCCGCTCAAAGGCCTCCCCCAATTGAATGCGGTCAGCGGGTGTTAGTCGATAGCGGATGATGGGGGTGTCATCCTGCCACAGGGACCGAACACTACCGGTGGTGGCGGTAGAAATCATGCCATAATACACCGCAAACCGGTTCCATTGGGTATCCCATTGAGCCGGTAGCCCATACCCTACCAATCCTTGGGCAAGATGGAGGGGGGTTCCCACGGATGAGCCAAACCGCATACCCGGTGCAAAGGCATCCACCTGAAAGCGGCCCACCCCATCGCCCATTTGGGACACCGGGTGATCATATTCAGCGATGACTTTGATGGTGGGATGCAAGCCCACGGTTTGTCCCACTTGCTGGGTGATGCCACTGCGTCGCAATAGCAACGGGGTTTGAATGGCCCCCCCGGCCACAAATACCGATCGGGCCTGCATCGTTCCCCTGCCATTGGGACCACGCCACACGACATCCCATCCCGTTGCGGTGCGTCGGATGCGATGCACCCGGGTTTGACTGATGATGCGTCCCCCTGCGTTGAGATAGTGCTTGAGGTAGGTTTCGGTCATGGTTTGTCGGACGCCTTGCTTCACCCATCGGGGTACATCCTGGCATGACCAGCCCAATGCATCGGCGGCGTGCTTGAGTTTGAGTGCTGCGGCTGAATGGGGTGTATCGGGTGAGTGAATGGATAGCATCTGTTCAATGGCCTCCGCATGAGGCGTCAGGTCAGATGTGCCAAAGTGCTTTATGTGGTAACGGGTTTCCCACGACGCCCGTATGGGTTCGGGTAATCGATGGTACAACCCGCTGTTAATTTCACTGCCACCGCCCACACATCGACCCTCGGCCACATTGATATGAGGCGGTCCCAATGCCACGCCCATGCCTTGATTGCGGTAGAGATGGGTCATTTCATCCATCGAAAATGGCTCGTGCGTATCAAGGGGAGCCCAAGGCCCTTCTTCCATGACGACGGTATGGCGGCCGGCCCCTGCCAACTGATGAGCGGTGACCGATCCACCTGGTCCGGATCCAATGACAATGGCATCATAGGTCATGAGGATGGGTGCTCATAGACATGCATCACCACCCATGTCTCATAAAACCGAATCACATCGGGCAACAGCGGCAACGAACTGTTTTTCCAGGCCTTCACCTTGTGGGTAGGGGACTGTGGCCAACCAACCAACACCATTGATAAGAGAACCAATGGCCAGCGGACATACCAATAAGAGGCGTGTAACTTGGACTGAAGGGTGGCCACCACGTCGTCGGGTGGGGCTTTGCCCGATACACCTAGATGGGCCATCATCATGATGACCAAACGGGTGAGCCACGTGTGGGTGAGCCACATGGGGTTATGTGGCAACCCATACGACCAGGCCAATGAGTAGCACCAGACCATAAGTTGGGGGGTCTTTTAATGCAAACCGAAGGGGGTCTTCCCGCAATGTTTGTCGATGTAGTCGCCACCACAACCGACTGATCCACCACCATAACATGGGGCATAATAGCCATAACCAAGAGGGGTTTGCATACAAACGTTGGACCGACTCATGGGTAATATACAAGGCAAGTACCATGACAGACAGGTATCCGCTGACAATCCCAAAGTGTGTTAACGGCGTGATGTCGTCTTTGACATACCCACGGCGGCTGTCTGCTTGGGTACTGGTGATGATATCGACACATCGTTTTAACAAGGCCAATCCGCAAAAGAAAAACCCACAACACCCCAACAACCACCCGGAATAGGGAATGGCCAACCCGACATGTCCGGCAATCAATCGTAATGTATATAGTCCTGATAGGCACCCCACATCCCATAACACCATTTTCTTAATGGCCAGGGTGTAGGCGATGGTGGTCAGGGTGTAGATTCCCAATATACCCAGTGTATTGATTGAGATAAGGCCACCCATGACGAATCCCAGTCCGATACAGATCCCTGATGCCACAGCGGCATTTGCAATAGAGAGTTGACCGGATGCAATGGGTCGGTGTTGTTTACCTGGGTGATGACGATCGTCGTGTCGATCCATGATATCGTTCAATAAGTATGTGCCGGAGGCCACCAAGCAAAACGCCATGAATAACATGGCCGCCATGTGAAGGCGTGTGATATCGGTCACGTAATGCCCTGCAATCAGTGGAACGAACACCAAACTGTTTTTGGGCCACTGTCTGATTCGAATGGCATTCATCCAAATCCGAATGCGAAAGAGGTGAGACATGGGGGCATCATACTGGAGACCATGGATTTTATCATCCAGAAATCACAATACAAGCATTATTAGATGCCGAATACCATACTCCAAAACCCCCGTCGTCTCGACCCACAACACCGCCACCCGATTACCGAAAATTCAAAAAAATACTCGTGTTTGACGTGGAAACCACTGGATTAATGCCTCCGAAAATGGATCCTACTCGACCCAAAACAGTGAATTTGGATAAAGTACCGCATATTACGCAATTGAGTTTTGTTCTGTATGATACAGAACAAAAACATTTCACGCATCTCTTCAATGAGTATATCGACATACACGACAGCGTTTTCATCGAAGAGGAAATTACAAATATTACAGGAATTGACCGCGACCTTTTAGATGCTAAAGGAATACCGATGTTTTATGCATTGAGCATATTTCTGCAATGTGTCAAACACTGTGATTGCATTGTTGCACACAATATTGCCTTTGATATAAAAATGATTCGTTATGAGATGTTGCGTTATGGATTCAGTCAAAAAGGTGTATTTGACCACGTACATATGGCTTGTACAATGAAAATGG
>RGUG01000301.1 GCA_010027915.1 bacterium
AAATGTCGGACGACGACCAACATTCGCCACCCCCGCATACCACTGTTGATCGGGTGTTTGTAGCCAAACAATAAACACTCCACGTACCGGTGGGTTTGGGCAAGGAATATTCGCCGTGGGAAAGCCAATGGAGCGCCCCCGTTTACTCCCGTGTACCACACGTCCCAGCAAACTGTACGGACGCCCTAACCATTGTGCTGCCTGCGCGCAGTCCCCTGCACTTAATGCCTGACGGATGGCGGTACTGCTGATCGGCATAGGATCTTGCAACAACGGGATCGTCTCAAAAACAAACCCATACTGCGCCGCTGCGGCAGTGAGCAGTGCGGTATCCCCTTGGCGCTCTCGGCCAAACCGAAAGTGTTCTCCTACCAACAAGTACCGTATCTTTAGTTTTTGCACAAGTTCTTGTTGTATAAAGTCTTCCGCCGATTGAGAAGCTAATATACGGTCGAACCGACGGCACCAAAAGTAATGGATCCCTATTTCCTCCAACGCGGTCCATTTCGCCCGAAAGCGACTGAGCCGTGGCACAGGAGTCCCAAAGTATTGTTGGGGCGTTGGGTCAAAACTTACGACGACCGTTGGGGTGCCTATACGTTGTGCCCAGTCTCGCAATCGATACAGCATGGCCTGGTGACCACGATGGATCCCATCAAAGTTTCCGATCGTTACTGCTGCGCCTTGTGTTATGGGCGGTGATCGATGTCGAAAAAACTGCATATCATTCTATTCTCAATCCATGTGAAGCCGCTATATGCGACTGCAACTGTAAATCCCCTTTACGCAGCCCAAGGACCCAGGCTGTTCCACCATAGAGCCCGCTGCCGCCTATGACCAGGCCGACCAACACCAGAAGACGGCGTCCCGCCCCCCACGTTTGCCACTGCGCGAGCTCTGGGGTGAGGGCCCACAATCCTGCCATCATCACCAGTGCTGCCCCTATCACGCGGAGAAGGAATCGATTCCATGCCGGGTCATACCAATAGACCCCCTCACGCTGTAGTTTCCACGCTAATAACAGCACATTCACCCAAGCAGCAATTGTCGACGCCAGCGCTAAACCTACATGCGCAAAGGGGCCCATTAGAATAAAATTCAAAACAGCATTCATGACCAGCGATATTATAGCGACTTTCACGGGGAATCGGGTATCGTGGCGGGCATAAAAAGCAGACACTAAGATTTTGATGGCAATAAATGCGACCAGTCCTAAGCTCATTGCAACCAGACTACGTGCCGTCATCGACACATCATGAGGTGTAAAAGCACCATATTGGAATAGTGCCGTCAGAATAGGGCCTGCTAACACATACAAGCCAATCGCAGCCGGGAGCGCCCCAAAAACTGTCCATCGTAAGGCCCAATCCATACTATGAAAGAACCCCACTGGGGATTGCTCTAAGTGTTTTTCAGAAAGGTGTGGCAGGATCACTGTCGCCAGGGCAACACCAAACATCCCTAAAGGGAACTCGATCAATCGTTCAGAATAATACAACCAGCTCAAGCTTCCGATCGGTAGAAAAGAAGCAAAAATTGCGTCCACAAAGAGGTTAATTTGGACAACAGATGCCCCCAAAATAGCGGGGCCCATGAGTCGAAGGATATGTCGCACCCCAGGATCTCGCCAATCCCAAGCAAACCGCGGCCATAGTCGGAGGCGTTTGAGGGCGGGCCATTGGAATGTCCATTGCGCAATCCCACCAATCAGGACGGCCCAGGCCAGACTAAAGATGGGAT
>RGUG01000302.1 GCA_010027915.1 bacterium
GACGGTGACAGGGATATCGACGCCATTCGGTTTGTAGTAACAACGGTCCAAAGGGAGATCGGTTTGCTGTAATTGGGCATACTGCGTTTGAGAAAGATAGAAGAACCCATCGATGGCTTGGAAAGGTTGGAGCCGCCGGTATCCAGCGAATGCTCCGGCAGTTAACGCACTTTGCGCGAACGAATTGGCACAGCGATAGCGGATCGCCGGCCATGCGATCGCGCGATCGCGACACGCCACACAGGGCTGGCCATTCCGATAAAACGTCCCAGCGGGGCACCACCAACGATAATTATGGAGCGTATGAAACACTCGCGCCCCTGCAGCATGCACCGCTGCAAAAAATTCGACGCCCAGCTGTGGAAAGAAGTTATGTACATGAACAATGTGAATACCCTTTGCACGCACCAGTGCGGCAATGGCGGTCGCATGGGGGGTTTTCCCCGTGAGATACTGACCGGCTGCTTGCCATCGTGCGGTATCATTGGATACCGTGTAACGAAAGACCCGATCTGGGCCCCACATCCGCGTGAGGTCTTCCCATTCACGTTGGAAGACCACATCTTCTCCCCCCACATGGTGGGAGCGATAGAAATTATGGACGAGCAGGACTTTGAGTGGGGGCTTCAATGGAATGCTTCCAGTTGCGTTTGCTGCCAAGTAGCGTAGTCCAATGCAGAGACTGCACGTTGAAATTTTTGATACTGTGCAAGCGTTGTGATCTGTTGGATGGCTTTTGCGCAAGCGTTGGAGTCTTCACTGGTAAACACGAGGCCGGTGCCTAAGGTAGCGACGCGATCAACCGCACACCCCACGGCACTGGAAACCACCACAGGCAGTCCATGGAACAACGCTTCTTCCACGACGAGTCCCCAAGCTTCTTGGCGAGAAGGCAAAATCAATACATCATGCTGCGCGAAGATCGTACTTAATTGGGTATTCGGTTGGTAGGGCATCCATTGCACATTCGGGGGGGCCATTTGACGCAACAGGATGCCTTGAGGCCCATCGCCCACACACGTCAGCGATAGATGCGGATGTGTGCGGAAGACCGACAACAACAGGGGTAGATTTTTCTCTTCTGAAAATCGACCCACATACAGAAAGCGCTGGATCACGGTACGGGGCGTCCTCGACGGCCGTTGCCATGTAGGGGGCAACAATCCCACGCTGTCTAAGGTATGCACGGCTCCTGTGAACCCTAGCCGTCGCACATGGTCTGTCTGAGGCGATCCTGCCGCCCATACGGCCTGCACCCAGCGTAAAAATATGCGTTTTGGCCATTGTTTCCACCGTGCGGTGCTGGGTCGCCAAGGAGACTCCACCCACACGCCGTGATGGCCCCGTTGTCGTCGCACGGTGGAGATCCAAAACTCTGGGAGTTCCCATCCCCCCACGACCCAATTTCGATACGACAAGGTACGGGCCAGCCGATGGATTTTCCAACAAGTGTGGATCCAAGGGCGTTGTTCAAATGCGCCTTCAAACAGCACGCAATGGGGAAAGGTCCAGTCCACATCGGTGAAGTCTCCTGGCCGTAGAATAGAACCGCGTGCAATAAAAATCACAAAGATATTCAGTCGTTCAGCCAAGCGTTGAAACAAACGGACTTTATAGGCAGCAGGCAAATGGGTGACGAACACATAGTCGTAGATCATTCCGCCTCCCCTTGCGGATTTTTGCGAGATACACCATGGACCCCACTATCATGCCTTTGCTAAAATAGCGCTTTTACGCATG
>RGUG01000303.1 GCA_010027915.1 bacterium
CCTCACGGTCAATGTCAACAGCGACACGACCTGGGATGGCGTGATCTCCAACGGCGGCGAAGGTTACGCAGCCGGTAACGTGATCGTTACCAATGGCGGCGAAGCGGGTACGGCGTGGACGGTCACCGCACAGCAGACCTACACCGGCACCACCGAGATCCAGGATGGCGCTACCGTTAAGGCTGGCGACAACGATATCTTCGAGGATAGCTCGTCCGTACAGGTCGATGGCACGTTCAACACCAATGGCTACGACCAGACCGTTACCAATCTTAGCGGCGAAGGTTCGGTGACCCTGTCCAACGGTTCCACCGGCGGCTCGACCCTCACGGTTGACCTTGCAGCCAGCACCACCTGGAATGGCGTGATCTCCAATGGCGGCGAAGGCGTCGGCAACGTCGTAGTTACCGGCGGCGGCGAAGGCGACTATGTATGGACGGTCAATGCTCAGCAGACCTACACCGGCACCACCGAGATCCAAGATGGCGCAACGGTTAAGGCTGGCACCAGCAACATCATCGCCGACAGCATCGGCGTGACGGTCGATGGCTTATTCAACGCTAACGGCTACAACCAGACCCTCAATGACCTCGGCGGCAGTGGTTCCATCACCCTGTCCAGCAGTTCCTCCAGCAGCGGCTCCACCCTCACGGTCAACACTGTTGAAGGCAGCACCTGGTCTGGCGTGATCTCCAATGGCGGTGAAGGTGTGGGCAACCTCGTTGTCACCAACGGCGGCGAAGCAGGCACGGCCTGGACGGTTGACGAGCAGCAGGAATATACCGGCACCACCACCATCAACTCCGGCGCGAAAGTTATCGCAGGTGCGACCAGCATCATCGCTGACAGCTCCGATGTGACGGTTAACGGTACCTTCGATGCTAATGGCTACAACCAGACGCTGCACAACCTCTCGGGTAGCGGCTCGGTTACCCTGAGTGGTGGTTCCACCAGCGGCTCCACCCTCACGGTCAGCCTGACCGATGACACCAGCTGGGGTGGCGTGATCTCCAATGGCGGCGAAGGCTACGCAGCCGGTAACGTGATCGTTACCACCGGCGCTGAAGGCAGCTATGACTGGACGGTCAATGCTCAGCAGACCTATACCGGCACCACTGAAATTCAGGCAGATGCTACGGTTATCGCTGGCACCAGCAATATCATCTCCAGCAGCTCTGATGTGACGGTCGATGGCACGTTCAATGCCAACGGTTACAACCAGACCCTCCATAACCTCTCGGGCGAAGGCTCGGTGACCCTGTCCAGCAGCTCTAGCGGCGGCTCCACCCTCACGGTCAGCCTGACGGATGACACGACCTGGGATGGCGTGATCTCCAATGGTGGCGAAGGCGTAGGTAGCGTGGTCGTTACCACCGGCGCTGAAGGCAGCTACACCTGGACGGTCAATTCGCAGCAGACCTATACCGGCACCACTGAGATCGATAGCGATGTTACGGTTAAAGCTGGCACCACCAGCATCATCGCCGACAGCTCTGCTGTACTGGTCGATGGCACCTTCGATGCCAACGGTTACGACCAGACGCTTCATAACCTCTCGGGCGAAGGCTCGGTCTATCTGAGCAACGGTTCGGATGCTTCTACCCTCACGGTCAATGTCAACAGCGACACGACCTGGGATGGCGTGATCTCCAACGGCGGCGAAGGTTACGCAGCCGGTAACGTGATCGTTACCAATGGCGG
>RGUG01000304.1 GCA_010027915.1 bacterium
ATCACCCCCGCCCAACCGATGAAACGGGTCAGGGGTACCGGCCATGTCAACTGGCAGGCAGCCAAGCGGTACTAAAACCGTTCCGGCATGACCTCATCAATACCCAATGCTTTCATGCGGTCCCAATACGAAACATCCGCACGACTGCTCCATCCTACCGAACGACCATTACCAGGCAACAACCCATGTGACCTCACCAAACTGACCACCCGATTGGTGACCCCATCCGTCGCATCCACAATGTGCAACGACTCACCATACAATCGAAAGAGTGCCGGCTTTAAAAAGGGATAATGCGTACAGCCCAACACCAGGGTATCCACCCCATTTGCCAACAAGCGATCCACCACATGACGAATCAATCCCAGGGTACGGTCCGACTCAAAATCGCCCCGCTCCACCGCCTCAACCCACCCCGGACACACCGTTAAGACCCATTGAATATCGGGCATACTCGCCGTTAACTGTGCCAAATTGTCACCCGACAAGGTATGGGCCGTTGCCAATACCGCCACTTTCCCGGTTTGGGTGAGCAGCTTGGCTGGTTTTAATGCGGGCTCCATCGCCACAACCGGAATCGTGACATGGTCCCGAACCGCTTTGGCCGCAATCGATGTCGCCGTATTACAGGCGATCACCAATAACCCCACGCCTTGAGCCAGCAAAAAATCGGTCATGCGAATGGCCCGTTGCAAAATAAGCTCGGGCGGTTGTTGCCCATACGGTGCGTAACCCGAGTCAGACAAATACAACATATCATGCTGAGGCAACGCCTTTCGCAAGCCACCCAATACCGACAACCCACCCAAACCAGAATCAAACACACCAATAGACAATCGCGACTCCTTGACCAAATGATAAAAGCATCATAAAAACGGAAAATGTCATTATCATCAAGTAGTAATCCACGCCCCCACTCCAAGAAAGTAGACAATCACCCGGCTACCCACCTCCCTGCACCCCCTCGCATGTCCGCCGATCATGCCTTATCGGTGACCGAGGTCAATGGCCTACTATCCCTGCTCATTGGCCAGTGTGAGCCATTGCAACACATTTGGGTCATGGGTGAAATAAGCGGGTTAAAACAAGTCAAGAACAAGGCCCAATGGTACTTTGTATTGGGCGATTCAAAGGCCCATATTCCCTGTGTTTGCTTTCGAACCTTTCCGTTTAACAATGGCGATGCCATTCGTGCCAGAGGCAGCATCACCTTTTTTAATCAACAAGGACGATTACAATTTCAAGTCAGTTATGCGATATCACAGGGATCGGGCAGTATGCTCGCCCAACGATTGTTGCTCAAACAAACCCTGCAGCAAGAGGGAATCTTGACCCCTCGTCACACCTTGCCGAATTGGATTCAATCAGTGGCCATCATCACCGCCCAACCATCCGCTGCATTGGCCGATATACTGGTGACCTTACGCCAGCATGCCCCCATTGTCTCCTGCCTGGTGATTCCGACTTTGATGCAAGGAATGGGGTGCGTGTCCGATATCATAGAATCGTTGCATGTGGCCCAACAACAGCCCTGCGACGTGGTCTTAATCGCCAGGGGCGGCGGGGGCCCTGATGACCTGTTGCCGTATCAAGATGGCACATTATGCCGTGCCATCCATGCCTGTGAGCGCCCGGTCATGACCGCCATTGGGCACGAATCCGATGATGTATTGGTCAATGC
>RGUG01000305.1 GCA_010027915.1 bacterium
CGCCTGGAGACACGCTGCGACACCCCCAATAAAAGAACACCCCATCGCATCACACCATTATATATCCCTCATAAACTACTCCTCATCATCGGTTCCGCATGTTACCCAGCCCGTTGGTTAAGCCATCTCAACAAAGGCAATAAAATGGCATACGGCAAACAACGTATCACTTTTAAAGCATAGGTAAACCGCTTGGGAAAGTGAATTTCAAACGCATGACCCAATAACCCCGTTAATAAATACCGTGCAGCCTGTGAAGACGAAATGATGCAAGGCATGTCAAAGGTATTATGGGCCGTTAAGGGGGTGTCCACAAAACCAGGTGATATCAGTCTGACATCCAGGCGATGGCCATGTTCAGCCGCCAAGGACTCCACCACGTTGATCACCGCCGCTTTGGTGGCAGAATACGGCTGCCCCGCCGGCAACCCAACGTAACCGGCCACACTGCCACAAATGGCCAATTGAATACGATGGGATTGGGAGCGGGCCATTGTTAATACCGCCTCGATCACATGAAAGGTGCCCAACACATTCACCGACACCACCTGCCGAACCCGTTGAAGGTCTAATGCCCCCAATCGCATGGGCAAATAATCGGCCGCCAGCAAAATCACCCGGTCAACCCGACCATAGCGTTGCTGAATGGCCTGCATCACCGACACCACCGCATCGGGGTTGGTCACATCCAATGGCAAGGCCATGTGCTCGCCCCCATAGGGTGCAAGCAAGGCATCTAACACCCCTGCACGACGGGCAGACACGGCCACTGTTGCACCCGATTTCATCAAGGATTTGGCCACTTCGGCCCCAATGCCACTACTGGCCCCAATGACCCAAACAACATCCCCTTGGAATGTCATTGAGACGGTAATTTTTTCATAAAAATAGTCAGCTCTGCGACCGTTAAACCAAATTTTTTCAAATAGGACCGATTCATCATGACCCCGTCGTTCATGGCCCACATCCAATCATCAAAGCGAATCCGATAGGTGGTGCCATCTACCGGTATGTCCATGACATACTGCCACCGAATGGCATGACCTTCAGATGACCCAATGGCCGTACCGATGATATCGTCGGCTTTCCCTTCATATTGCCCATTGGGCAACTTGGTAATACGCCAAATTCGTTGTTGGGTTTTGCCATCGTCATACACAAAATCCTCGGTTAATGTTCCCACATTTCCTTCCCACTTACCTAGCATGTTAATCGTAAACCGACGTACCACACGGCCCCGCCAATCTTGAACCATGCCCCATGCTTGAATCGGCCCATCAAAATACGATTGGATATCCGCCGGTGGCGTTCCCCCTTTGTAATCCGATAACGAGTGCCACGAACACCCGCCCAACACAACCGCTCCCATTAAAACCGCCCATTTTATCATGTTATGCTCCTATCATAGCGATCAGCCGTCATGACCTTATCCCACGCCGCTACAAAATCTTTTATCATCTTGTCGTGATGATCATCTTGGGCATACACTTCGGCATACGCCCGCAAGATGGCATTGGAACCAAAGACCAAATCCACCCGGGTGGCGCCATACACCCGTTCTTGGGTATCCCGTCGACGAACATCATAGGTGTAACGCCCAACGGGCACCCACTCATATGCCATATCCAACAGTGTCACAAAAAAGTCTTGGGTTAAAACCCCCACCCGCTGGGTGAACA
>RGUG01000306.1 GCA_010027915.1 bacterium
CTATTTTTGAAGTATCCGAGACAGTAGCCAAACAATTTGGGATCGACGTGGTTCTCGACAAACGCGCCATTCTTGCGGGCGGATTCGATCTGACAGATTCGGTCATTACCCGACTCAATAAACAGTGAAATTAGGGGTAATCGCTACAACATTGGGGGGGGCATTAATCGGCGACCCGGATCACGATGTGGTTCGGATCGCCCCACTTGTAACCGCCACTTCAGACACGCTCACCTTTGTATTGTCTAAAACGGCACTTCCGTCCATTCGAAACCGGGGTATTGTAGCCGTAATTACGTTCAAAGAGCTCCCTGACATCCCCAACCAAATCATAGTCAAAAATACCCGAAAAGCACTGGCACAGACCATTTCACTGTTTTACCCAATACAAGTCGATCATTACATATCTCCCCACGCCATTATCGATACGACGGCGACCGTTGATCACCCCGCCCACATTCGAGACGGCGTTAGCATTGGTGCCAATGTCCGCATCGGAACACGATGCGTCATACATCCTAACGTCACCATTTATCCAAATTGCGTTATCGGAAACGACGTTATCATCCATGCAGGTACCGTGATCGGAAGTGATGGATTTGGATATTATTCGGATGGTGGAAAATGGGGAAAAATCCCCCACGTCGGACGTGTCATTATTGGAGATAACGTTGAACTTGGGGCCAATGTCACCGTCGATCGCGGAGTACTTGAGGACACCGTTATTGGGACAGGTACCAAAATTGACAACCTGTGTCACATTGCCCACAATACCCAAATTGGCACTGACTGCGCATTTGCTGGCCAAAGCGGGACCGTCGGCCATTCCGTTATCGGGAATCGCGTCCAAATTGGTGGCCAAGCCGGAATTAACACCGTCAAGATAGGCGACGACAGCATTGTTGCGGCACGATCCGGAGTCACTCACGATGTTCCTGAAAAGTCGATGGTGTCAGGGTTTCCCGCCGGAAATCATTTTCAAGAACTCAAAAAAGATGCTTGGATTCGGCATCAGTTTCGCAAACGAAAGGACCTAAAATGTTAAACCGTGTACTTTGGATCGCATTGGCCATCATCGGACTGGCCATCCCAATCGCTGCCGATCCCACATTTTTTGGCCCCTCAGGCCTCATCGTGATTCCGACCGCAGAATCGCTGGAATATCAACAATTTAACTTGGCTTACGATTTTCGTGGCACCTCAACTGCAAAACAAGGCTACTACAAATTCAATATGGGCATGTTCAAAAATGTCGAATTGGGCATTATTGGGGGCGCAACGCCAACCGAAGGCGTCTTCATCAACATGAAATATTTTCTCATTTCGGATGCCTCACGTTATCCGATGAGTTTCGCGGTAGGACTCCAAAATTTGGCCTCGAAATCTGACACGGGGCTCTATCTCGTCATGAGCAAAAAATTTCAGGGCGGATTAAGCGCACACCTTGGATTTAATACGTTTATTTCTGACCAAATTGACCCAACGTTAATGGGTGGAATCGAATACATCGTCAACGATCACATGTCATTCTTGGCCGACTTTAGCGGCAAACAAAAAACGTACACCCTCAACGGAGGACTTCGTTTCGCGATCTATCCGGATCTGAGTTTACGAGTCAACATATTGGACGTCGGAAAAGACGCTGCAAGT
>RGUG01000307.1 GCA_010027915.1 bacterium
GATGACAAACCTGAAATCATAGCTCATGCAGATAAAGAAGTTAGAGAAATTGAAGCACAGTATGGTCTATTATCTCGACATTGGGCAGGCTGCGATCTAGTTCTCGCGTGGTAAGGCGATATTCGATGTCATCGATAGGTCCGATGTCTGAACGTATAACTGCGGGAATTGGTCCCGAAGCCGAGACGCGGCGATGGGTTTGGGTTTGAAACATTAATTAATTGTCGGGGGGCGTAAAAAAAAATTCAATCAATAATCTTGACAGGCGCGAATCCGCCGCCTGGCGTTTGAAAGTTCGTCAATTGTCCTTGAAACAATCGGGCCCCCATCAATTGGAACTTGCCTTCGAATGTGTAAACCCGGATATCGTATTTATACTCGATCCCATCTCGTGTAATGGTGCCTGCGGGAAAATAGGGCTGGGCAATAGTATCCCCTTCCCAAAATGACTCAAATACTTTTTTAGAGATGCGTTCGCCTTTGTATGCGGCCTTTGATCCAAATGACCGAGCCGGTTTAAAAAATAGTGACTTGCGACGGGCCCAAATATCATCGGGATCACTCTGATTGACGTGGATGACCGGGGGGATTAGGGATTGGATTTCAGGATTAGGGAGTTGTGCGAGTTTCACGAGTTTTAATTTATCTGCAATCCGCTCATATTCGTCTGGATTGGGGGTAACAGGTAGGCCCGCAGCAAGGGCCGATTTTAATGCCGATCCGCGGTCGGTTTCGAGGTAAAAATCGCAGAATCGGTTGTAGACCACGTCGATCGGTACCCCGTCGGGTGGGACAAGCGAGGTCCCGGTCCACTGGAGATTGGCGGGATCGACGATAATGGCGTCCCATCCCCATGACTGAAAGAGGGACTGAAACATCGCGAATTCGAATCGGGTCTTTTGGAGATCTGGGGTTTCGTCCACGATAGCGATCCGACGAATGGGCCTTGCTGAAATCGATGCGAACATGTCCCGAATGGCGCTGAAATAATCGGAGTGTGATACCCCGTGAAACTCCGATAACAGCTGAACTAAGAGCGCTCCGGCGGCGTTGGTATTGACTTCGATAACGCGTGGTCCGTCAGGGGTGATGTAGAAGTCAAAACTGGTAAATACCGAGGGTGTCGATGTGGGGGTGGTGCGTGTTGCGTCAAAAATGGCCTGGCAACCCGAGGTAAGTTGGTTCACGATTTTCCGTCGGATCTGCACCACATGAGGGCTCACCATGACGTCTGACAATCCAATGTCAGGGCCTACAGGTCCAAGCTCAGGGTGATGGGTATGGACCCACGTTAGAAACGAATCAAAAAACGGGGGGGTCATGCGCCGGATCGAATCGTTGCGGATATCATATCGGGGTCCTTAATGCATGCCGTTAAATTGGTGCATCCGGTTTCGGTAATCAGGAGATCGTCTTCAATCCGTATACCCAAAGTTTCAGAATAATGCTGACCGTTGATTGTCATTGATACCGACCCATAAATGCCGGGTTCGTTTGAGATAATGTTGCCTGCCGCCAACGGCCGGGTCCGGTACTCGCGATTGGGGTCCCCGTCGTGAACTTGGTGCCCAAGAAAATGGCTAACGTTGTGGGGGGATTGTTTATAGGGGAGGGTGACCATTCCACCCTTGGCGATGATCTGTCGATCC
>RGUG01000308.1 GCA_010027915.1 bacterium
GATGCAAGGCTAAATCGAAGGGCATCTGCTCCAAATTCATCGATGAGTTCAAGTGGATCGACGGCGTTTCCGAATGACTTGCTCATTTTTTTTCCGGTGATGTCCCGAACAAGGCCATGGACATAAACGGTCTTAAACGGAGATTTTCCGGTGAGGGCAATACCCATTGTGATCATACGCGATACCCAAAATGTCAAAATGTCGTAGCCGGTAACGAGCATTGTATTGGGGTAAAAGCGCGCTAAATCTGAGGTTGAATCTGGCCATCCAAATGTTGAAAACGGCCACAATGCAGATGAAAACCAGGTGTCTAAAACATCTGGATCTTGGACGTAGGTATGGCCGTCGGCTGGCATTGTGTCCGATACGACAAACTGATCGGGGTGGTCGATTCGATACCAAACGGGAATTCGGTGACCCCACCAAATTTGGCGGGAAATACACCAGTCGCGGATATTTTCCATCCAGTCGAAGTAAAGTTTAGAAAATCGGGGTGGCACAAATTCAATGTCACCTGATTTGACGGCATCGATTGCAGGTCCGGCCAACTGTTTCATGTTCACAAACCATTGTTTGGACAAATAGGGCTCGATGACGGTTTTACATCGGTAACAATGCCCGCGATTAAGGGCATGGTCATGGGTGCCAACAAGGGCGCCGGATTCTGCAAGGTCCGCCACAATTTTTTTACGGCAGTCAAATCGATCGAGGCCTTTGTAGGGGGCGGGAACATTATCATTCATGATCCCGGTTTCGGTCATGATTAAGAGCGCAGCAATTCCATTGCGCTTGCCCATTTCGTAGTCGTTGAGGTCGTGTGCGGGTGTGACTTTGACAGCGCCGGTTCCAAACGTCGGATCGACGGCCGCATCTGCAATAATCGGGATATCTCTATCGGCAAATGGGACCCGGACGGTTTGGCCAATTAACGATTGATAGCGGGTGTCATCGGGGTGGACGGCGACGGCCATGTCGCCAAGAAGCGTTTCGGGGCGGGTCGTTGCGACAACAATGCCCTGAGATGCATCGGACGACAAGGGGTACCGAATATGCCACAGGTGTCCGTCGGCGGGTTCATGATTGACCTCGATATCGGAGAGGGCAGTGGTGCAGCGGGGACACCAGTTAATGATGTAAGCGTCGCGGTAGATGAGTCCGTCATTAAACAGGCGGATAAATGTTTCGCTAACGGCTTTGGCGCAACCGGGGTCCATCGTGAACCGTTCTCGGGACCAGTCGACCGATGTGCCTAATCGCCGCATTTGACGCGTAATGGTGTTGCCGTATTGGTGTTTCCATTCCCAAACCCGGTCGACAAAGGTTGTGCGGGTAAAGTCATGGCGGCTTTGGCCTTGGGTTGCGAGGGATTTTTCGACGACGTTTTGGGTTGCGATACCCGCGTGGTCGGTGCCGGGGAGCCATTCAACGGCATCGCCCTTCATTCGACGTTGGCGGCAAATGATATCGATGAGGGTGTGTTCAAGGGCGTGGCCAATGTGGAGCGTACCAGTAACGTTTGGCGGTGGGATGACTATTGAGAATACGGAGTCGCTGTCGCTGGGCGCGAAATGACCTGACGATTCCCACTGGGGGTAGAGCTTAGATTCGATTGTTTGGGGG
>RGUG01000309.1 GCA_010027915.1 bacterium
GGGTACAGTGTGCCCAAGAGTCTCCATGGTTCGCATCAGTCCCTTTTTATTACGGCGCTCAATTCGCTCCATGTATTTTGAACAGTCAAGATCATCTGACAAACGCCATGCGTTATGGCCACGTGTGCTTCCACACTAAGACGCTTTGGGTCGTCCTGATGCTCCAATTCACGATTCATAATCGGCACCACGTCGGGCCATAACGGATGAGACGCGAATGAGTCGATATGCCTTATTAACTCATGTCCCGTTTCGACCGATGGGGTGTCTTGATCAGTTCTTAATTGACCCAATACCATTTTCACCCACCCGAACTTGTCCACATGAACCCATGTGTGAGGATCGGTTGGGTCTAAATGATGGTAAAACGATGGGGGGAGATTCTTAAACGTTGTGGGGGGAAACGGTTCCTTTATGTTGGTGCTTAGATCAATGCCCCCACAGTCGGATAGACGGGCACGGCCTTCGCTGATCAAGACATTCTTTGCGTTGACATCTCCGTGTGCCATCTTACGGTCATGGATATACGCCAGTGCAATGAGAACCTGACGGCAAGCGTCATGGATGGTGTTCATTGGATACAGTTGTTGTTTGAAAACCGTGTCTAAGTCTCCTTCTGCCTTGGCCATCATGTAACCTACTAGTTGATCTTGATTGGTGTCTTGGATGGAGGTGACGAAAGGGTGATATAAGAATGCAACGACAGGCCAATGATAGTGTCCGATTGGATCAATCTCAAGCAATTTAAGTTGCACACGAATATCTGATTGGGTTGTTTGGGTGTCACCATCATGTCTTATTTTGGCAACCAATTCGCGAGCCACGGGTTTTAACTGGTTGAGTGCCATGCAAGTATCTTGGCTGACTGCCCATACAGTTCCTTGTCCCCCTTCTCCTATGCTGTAATCAATG
Source organism: bacterium (assembly GCA_010027915.1). The sequence continues at coordinate 913 of RGUG01000309.1, forward strand.
ACAGCATATAGAAACTTACCTTGGTATACCGTTTTATACAACATGTTATTTCGATCCCTCCCAGCTTGTTTCGTTCGTTAAGTCAGTCATAAGTGCGTGAGGAGGCTGCGTTTACCTTTTCTACACTCCACCCCCATCATGAATTGTTCCCTTTTCCCCTTTTTACTCTTAATGGCGATGTGTGTTGATATGGGTTGTTATTCGTCAATCCCTTACGATCTTGATGATTCGGTTCGCATGTTTTGCCAAATACGGATTACAATATCCCATAAAGCATGATTGTTTGTGGGCGGTTCCAAAGGCATCGGTTGCGATGGGAGACATGCCTTGTATTGTGCGGTTTCGATGAATGCCCTGTATGACATTACTTGATCGATATCAATGACTAGTCTCGTTACAGGGCATTTTAGAAACGCTTGATTCTCTTCAACTGTTATTGACTCTCTATTGTATTGTACAACTCGTAGCACTTCTACCTGATTAGATCTTGTCTTGTATACTATTAGTTTGGTTAGATCGGTTGTATCCGTTATTTCCTTCAGTGCTCTAGTAGAAATCGGCTCTAACTCCTCCCCTGTTATATAACGCTCGATAAACTGGTTTATTAGATTCTCATTCCAGTCATTAGGCAATTGGGTTGGGGGCTGATTGATTCTAGATCGTAATTGACAATCTAAGG
>RGUG01000310.1 GCA_010027915.1 bacterium
CGGTCTTGATTCGGTTTCCGTATAATCCCAATCCAACATTGGGCTTGCCGATGATAGGCTTTAACGGCACCAACCAAGGCATGTGGACCAATTTGGTCACCAGTCGGTCTTATACGGCGTATATCATCATGAAAACCAGTTCAGTTGGATTGGGAGTCGTTACCGATCACGCCTACATGGGGGCACCGTTATTAACCGGCGAGGTAAGTGGGGTGGTCAATGATGTGGTACCGTTGGCCTTGATCAATGGCAGTATGCGGACGTTGGTAGGGAATCCCGATAGCACCCTGAGTGCCCACTCGCCCTATGCCACGGGGTCGTGTCGACGGTGTTAAATTGTAAAATACAATCGGTGCCATTGATGACCACCCCCGTCCCTGACGGTACAGGGCCACAACCAGGGTGTTCTTGAATGGGGGCCGTTGCCTCAGCATTCACCTGAAAATGATTGCCACGGTTACTCCAGTCGTACCACGTGCCAATACGACCACTCGCTGTGTATTCAACCCGGTTGGGCAAGGGCGGTGGCATCCAAGCCACCAGGGAATTTTTGGCACTGGGTGATAATTGGTTAAACTGGGGGGCTTCGGTCGTAAACTCAACATACGCCGTCCGATCCAAGGGGTATTTGTCTTTGGTATCGGGCACCCCATCCCCATCGGAATCCAATGACACACCCCATTTTTTGGATAGATACGAATGAACAATCGCCCGATCGGCATCAGACAACAGCACGTCAAATACCATCAATTCTCCCAACGCCCCCTGCCATGGGGATGACCAAATACCCGAAACGCCCCCAATACCCGCATTGGCATAGCTGGTTAAATACCCATTCCACTGTCCAGTTGACCCTGTCAATTGACCATTGATATACCCTTGCTTCATCACCCCTGTGTTGGCATAACTAAACGTGTGAATCAGGGGGGTGTTTTTAAGTAAGGATGGCACCGAGTAGCTGTAACTGTAGCCGATCGTGTCCCGATGATTGCTATTGGCAATGGTGCCGTCCGCTGAATACCCAAATACCAAATTAGACGCCACCGTATCGCCTGACCCAAATAAAATCCAACTATTGGCCACCGTTACCGTCGTTTTTTCAACTAAAAAGATGGTGTAGGGACGCCCCACGATCGCGGAACCATCCCATGACAAGCGCCCCGTGCCATCAAATTGGGCGGCGGGCAACCCATTCATGGCATTGCTATTAATAAAGGGCCTGGTACCAGATAGGTGGGTTAAATGGCGTCGATACCCGCTGTAGTCGTACCATTTTGCCACCCGATTGAAGGCGTCCAACTCAAACGCATTTGGGGTACTGGATGCCCATAGCTTAAGGGCTGATTTTCCGGCATCGGATAGACCGGCTAATTCGGGGGTATATTGGGTTAATTCCACCACTTTATTGGGGTCATTGGGGAACGCGTCCCGTGAATCTGGCACCCCATCCCCATCCGAATCGATCATGGATTCCACTTTCCATTTTTGAGACAAATACAAGTCAACCAACCGTCGATCGGGTGTGCTAAGACGCTCAAACACCATGATTTCACCTACCTGGGCATTCAAGGGAAAGACCCATGACGATGGT
>RGUG01000032.1 GCA_010027915.1 bacterium
CGGGGTTCGCTCAACCTTGGATACCCTGGCGACCCACCTCTGGCAGACCACCCATTCGCTGCAATCGGTGTCAGAGGCCGACTTGGATCGCATTGAAGAACGCTTGGACCAGTTATTTAAAGCCAAAACCAAATACAAAGTGCTCACGACGTTGGCATTGGTCGAAAAATGGCGGGATATCCAAGCCCGTTATGATGCGTTGTCACAGCATCAACAAGAATGGGCCGATTGTCAGGCATTATCCGAACAACTCACCCCCCTGTTGTACGATCAAGCGGCGGCATTAACCCAAGCCCGCCATGCGTGTGCCCGCCAATTGAGTCGTGCTGTGACACCCCTCTTGCATCGGTTGGGATTGCCCCATGCCACCTTCGACTGCCAATGGACCCCAACGGAACCCTATGCATTGGGGATGGACAAGGTCGAATGGATGGTGACCATTAACCCCGGTGAAGCAGCCAAGCCCTTGCGTAAAGCCGCGTCTGGTGGCGAATTGTCGCGTGTCATGCTGGCGATTCATGCTGCCATGGTAACCCGTCAGGTATCCCCTACCATTGTATTAGACGGTCGGTGAGTTGGCCCAATATGCCCAAGTATTGTGTGTGACGCATTTGGCTCAGATTGCCCAATTTGCTACCCATCATATTCGAATTGAAAAACACGTGCGAGACGGTGTGACGGTGACCACGGCCCATCCTTTGTCTATGACTGATCGTCAAGCCGAACTAAAACGCATGATTGGTGGTGATCAATTGCTGCATCGCATTACCGCCTATGCCGTTGAATCCCCTCACCCATGATGATCCCTCGCCCCGCCTTGCAATCATTGCCACCTTATGTGCCAGGCCAATCCATCGAATCGGTCATGAAACAGCATGGTCTAGAGCATGTCATTAAATTGGCGTCCAATGAAAACCCGTTGGGGTGTCCCGTGTCAGCGTCGGTTTATGAGGCCTTTGTGGCCACGGCCCATCGCTATCCCCCTACCCACCATGGGTTGCGTGACACGTTGGCCCAGTTGCATGGGGTTTCACCCGATGCGGTGTTATTGGGCAATGGGTCAGATGAATTGTTGCAGATCATTGCCCTGTCCATGCTATCCCCGGGGGATCATGTACTCACTGCTAAAGAAACATTTTCTGAATACCGGTTTGTGACCGCCCTGGCCGGGGCCTCTCTGACCGAAGTCCCACTCAAAGACCATACCTATGATGTGGCCGGGATATTGGCTCAGGTGACCCCTGCCACGCGGGTGGTATACATTGCCAACCCCAATAATCCCACTGGTACCTTGTTGGGGCGATCGGACATGACCACCCTGATGACCGCATTGCCGTCCCATGTGTTGGTGGTGTGGGACCAGGCGTATGCCGACTATGTGACCCATCCTGATTGGATGCCCCTTCATGACCTGTTGGCGTTTCCCAACGTGGTGGTGACCCGTACTTTTTCCAAATTGTATGGGTTGGCTGCGTTTCGTTTGGGTTATGCCATGGCGTCTGAGGCCGTGATTCAATGTTTGCAATTGGCCAAACCCCCCTTTAATGTCAACGGATTGGCCTTGGCGGCCGGTCAAGCGGTGTTGGCCATGCCAGCATTTGTGGCGGAGAGTTTATCCCTCAACCAATCGGGCATGCACTGGTTGACCCACGCCCTTCGAGCACGGGGGTGGGAGGTGGTGCCGTCCCAGGCTAATTTTGTGTGTGTTCATGTGGGCCCAGCGGCCTTGGCATTGACCCGGTTTTTGTTGACCCAGGGCATTATTATTCGGCATTTGGCATCCTTTGGGATGCCGCATTATGTGCGGATCACCATTGGGCTTCCCGAGGAATTACAACGGTGTATGGCGGCCGTTGACCGCTTCTTGTCTGATCAACGGGGGACAGGTACAATTCCGCCACCATGACAATGATGATCACACCTTGGGGACAATGGGAAGTATTGCTTGAGTCCTCTTCATGCAAAGTCAAGCGCATTATCGTCACCCCTGGCCATCGCTTAAGCTATCAACGTCACACCAAACGCCGTGAAAACTGGGTGGTGGTCGAAGGGGTGGCTACGGTGACACTGGATGGCGTCGTTACCGATTATCCCACAGGGACAGTGGTAACCATTGAGCGTGAAGTGGCCCATCGCGTGGCCAACCAAGGGGAGGTATCCTTGGTATTGATTGAAGTGCAACAGGGCACTTATTTTGGGGAAGATGACATCGTCCGTTTGGATGATGACTATGGTCGTGCCTAGGTGATTGCGGTCTTGGGTGCCCATGGCATGGTGGGGCATGCGGTGGTGGCGGCCCTAGGGGATCGTGCCTTACCCTTGACCCGTCAGAATGTGGCCTTAGATTCCCCTGATCTTGCGGTACAACTGGATCGCTTGCCGATGGTATCAGCGTGTGTGAATGTGGCGGCGTATACCCAGGTAGATGAGGCGGAGTCTCACGAGGCGTTGGCCACCCTGGTGAATGGGCATGCGGTGGGCGTGTTGAGTAGGTGGTGTGGGGCCAGGGGCATTCCATTGTGTCATGTTTCTACGGATTATGTGTTTGATGGATCGGGGGAGCAGCCCTGGATTGAAACCGATCAACGTGCCCCTTTAAATGCGTATGGTCGCTCAAAGATGATCGGTGAAGATCATGTGATGGCCGGTGGTGCTCCTTATTGGATCTTTCGGGTTCAGTGGTTATATGGGCCCCAGGGCCGTCATTTTGTCCATACCATTTGGCGATTGCTACAAGAGACGTCGGGCCCGCTGTCGGTGGTGAATGATCAGTGGGGTTGCCCCACGCCCACTGGGTATTTGGCGTCGGTTGTTACCCAGTGTGTCAACGGCATGGTGCCGTATGGTATCTATCACCTGACCGGGTCCCATGCGGTGACTTGGTACGAGGTGGCACAGGCCATTGCGGTCTATGGGGGGTATGTGGATCGGGTGTGTCCTGTATCGTCGGAGGCCATGCCCCGTCCGGCTATTCGGCCCCGCAATGGACGCTTGTCCATGACCAAAGCCCTTGCCGTGGGGATTCCAACCTTTGACTGGCATCAATCGTTAATCGACTATTTATCGGTTTTGAATTAGAATGCCCGCACTGGGGGTGGATTACCCAGATAGTGGCTTAATCTTACAAGATTGAATAATGGGTTGTGGATATGGGATTGTATTTTTTAGCGGTTACCCATCATACGGCGTCCAGTCGTGACTTAGAGTCGGTTTACCTTGACGTAACCGAGCGGGATGTCATGCGGTCTCAATTACATTCCTTGGGTATCAGTGTGGCTTTTATTGCCACCTGTAATCGGTTTGAATTGATCGCCAATGGGCCGGATGCCCGGCTGATTCATCAGGCGGTGACTCAGTTGATGGCCCGCATGCGAGCCATTCCCGATTCATTTTGGGATCAGTATGCTGTTACCGGTCAAGATCATGAGGTGGTGTCCCATTTGTTTCATGTGGCGTGTGGCATGGATTCCATGATTATTGGGGAAGATGATATTTTGGCCCAAGTAAAACAATCGTATGCGGCGTATGCTCAAACCCCCGATACCCATTCGGTATTACATAAAGTATTTCAATCGGCGGTGGCGGTTGGCAAGCGGGCACGACACGAAACCAGTATTTCCAAAGGCTCGTATTCGGTGAGTTCTCTGGCCATCGATTGGGTCAGAAAAGATGAGTTGGAATGGTTTAATCGGTCCGTATTAATGGTGGGGGCCGGGGTGATGGGTATTCGAACACTCAAAAAATTCCATGCCTTGGGACATCCCCGATTGACCTTGGTGAACCGAACGGATGCCAAAGCAGACCGATTGGCACATGCGTATGGGGTGTCTTGGTTTCCGTATCATGAACTACGCTCACGCCTTACTCAATACGAGCTGGTCTTTTTTGCATTGGCAAGTCCCAAGCCGATTGTCACCCCTGAGTGGGACATCCGTGGGGTTCGTCTGTTCATTGATATGGGAATGCCGCGCAACATTGCCCCGTCTATCGAAGGGGCCAAGGTGATCACGGTGGACCATTTAAAAACCGCCACCGATGCAACCGTTGCCAAACGGCGTGAGGAGATGATCAAGGTCAGCTTGATTATCGAAGAAGAATTGGGGCGCTTTGAAGAGTGGCGACAGCATCGCGACGTGGTCATGCGGGCATGATGCCCCTTCGGTTGGGGACCCGTTCGTCGGCGTTGGCCATGGCCCAAGCTGACATGGTGTCCCACGCCATTCAGGTACGGGGAGGAGAGGTCACGTTGTGTCCCATGACCACCGAGGGGGATCGCAGCATGGGATCTTTGCAGGCCATGGGGGGGAAGGGGGTGTTTATTCGTGATATTGAACGGGCCTTGTTGTCTCATGAGGTGGACATGGCGATTCATTCACTCAAAGACGTCACCGCCACCATGGCCGATGGGACGGTGTTGGCAGGGTTTTTAGGGGGGGAGTCTTGTCGGGATTGTTTGGTGAGCCATGCGGGGTGGGACCTGAGTACCTTGCCGTCTGGGGCCACGGTGGGCTCCAGCAGTTTGAGACGGGCGGCGTTGTGTCATTATTATCGTCCCGATATTCAGGTGGTGCCCATTCGTGGCAATGTGCAGACCCGCTTGGCATCCCTTGACACCTTGGATGCGGTTATGTTGTCAGAAGTAGGGTTGTTACGATTGGGTATCACCCAATGGCCGGTGGTTCCTTTGTCTCCCCTGGACTTTATACCGGCCCCAGGCCAAGGGGTGATTGCCATTCAAGTTCGTGACGACGATGAGCGTGCCCGTACCATGGCGGCGGCCATTTCGGATCCCCTTACCCAATGCCATGCCTCGGCCCATACCCATTTTTTGAGGGGGGCTCATTTTGATTGCCAGGTGCCTTTGGGAATGCATTCATGGCTAGTGGGGCAACGGTTTTTGGCCACGTTGTTTCGTGCCACCGCCACTTATCAACAAATGGCGTTTGCCCAATTTGAATGTGGCATGGAAGAACGCGACCAGGTGGCGTGGGAATGGGGGCAACGGTGGCATCACACCCCCCTATGAGGGTGGTGTTTACGGGCACGGGGTTGCCCAGTGAGCAGGTAAGGAAAGGGCTGAGCCTGCAGGGGTGGGAGTGGGTCCATGTGCCCATGTTTCGATTGGCTCCCTGCATACCCCCTGACGTATCAGCGCAGTTGGCGTGGGCCACTTGGGTGATTGTGACCAGCCAAGAGACGGTCCGTCTGTTGGGCCCTTTTTGGTCTCAGGCGACCCATACACGGATGATGGCCGTTGGACCGGTGACCAGCCAGGCCATGGGGTCATGGGGGTATTCGGTGCCGTATCCAACCAATGGGACCTATTCGTACGAGTCCGTGATGGAGTCGTTGCCGGAGTCATTGGCCGGAGAACGTATCTTGGTGCCCGGTTCGGCATGGTCGGATTCGCATGCCGATCAACGGTTGCGTGACCGTGGGGCCACGGTACGACGTTGCGTGGTGTATCAGCCCCACCCCACGGGGTTGTCATTGCCTCGTTTGACCAGTCTTGATGTGGTGGTGGTCAGTAGCCCTGCCCAAGCCAAGGGGGTGGGGAAGGTATCGGCCCGATTGATTGCCATTGGTGATAAGGCCCAGGCAAGTTTGGGTGCCCGGGCTTGGGCCGTGAGGGTGGGAGATGAAGCGGGGTTGTTATCACGTCTTTATGACCTGCGAGATGGCGTGGTCTAACCGATGCCCCAAGGCGGTGGGGTGGCCGCCTCGGGTGCTGGTTTTTGTTGCTTAGCTAGGGATCGATTCTTTGTTTTCTACCGCCGATAATGTTAGACCACCAGGTCCATAATCCAATTGAATCCGGCCGTTGGGGTATTTTCCCTCGATCATGCCTTGGGCCAGTGGGTTTTCGACCAATGTCATCAGGGCCCGTTTTAACGGCCGGGCACCAAATGCTGGGTCAAATCCTGCTAACGATAAATAATCAATGGCCGAAGGGGTGGGATCAAGGTAAAGACCTCTTTCCGCCAATCGTTGGTTAAGTGAGGCCAATTGTAGACCCACAATCCGATGGCAGTCTTCCGGTGATAAGGCATGAAACAGCACGATGTCATCTATCCGGTTAAGGAATTCGGGTCGAAACTGTTGCTTGAGTTCTTCGAGTACGGCAGCGTCGGGGTTGCTGTGCGGGGAATGTGCTGGCATCACATGGGCCCCCACATTCGAGGTCATGATGATCATGGTGTGTTTAAAATCCACGGTACGGCCGTGGGCATCGGTCAACCGTCCTTCATCTAACACTTGCAACAACAGATTCAGAACATCGGGGTGGGCTTTTTCGATTTCGTCTAACAACACCACACTGTAGGGACGTCGACGCACCGCTTCGGTTAATTGACCCCCGTCTTCAAACCCGATGTATCCGGGCGGGGAGCCGATCAATCGGGCCACCGCATGTTTTTCCATGTATTCTGACATGTCAATCCGAATGATGGCCTGATCTGTGTCAAACAGAAATGCCGCCAATGATTTGGCCAGTTCGGTTTTCCCCACCCCGGTGGGACCCAAAAACAATCCGCTGACCATGGGTCGATTGGGGTCAGACAACCCGGCCCGGTGTCGTCGCAAGGCATTGGCCATGCGTTGAATGGCATCGGGTTGACCCACCACCCGCTCGGATAGTCGGGCTTCGGCATGCATGAGTTTTTCTTTTTCGGTTTCTAATAACCGGGTAACCGGAATGCCGGTCCACTTGCCCACAATACCGGCAATGTCTTCTTCGGTGACATGGTCTGATAACATCCGTTGGTCGCTGGGGATGGCATGCCATTGTTCGGTTAGCCGTGCGGCCTCTTTTTGCAAATCTACCATGGTTTTAAACCGAATTTCGGATACTTTTTCATAGTCCCCACGTCGTTCGTGGGTTTGTTCTTCAAACCGTGTGCGTTCGATTTCTTTTTTGATGGTTTGCAACGACTGATTGAGTGCTTTTTCGGCTTCCCATTGTGTGTTGAGTGCCTCATACCGGGCGGTGTAAGTATCCAATTGGTGGGTGAGGGTGTCCCATCGTGCCGGATCGTGGGTATCATCGCGTTGAAGGGCTTGTTTTTCGATTTGTAACTGGGTGATTTTTCGTTTCATCTCATCCATCGATTCAGGTACCGATTCCACTTCGATTCGGTGTTTGGCCGCCGCTTCGTCGATTAAATCGATGGCTTTATCGGGTAAAAACCGATCAGGGATGTACCGAGCAGACAACCGAACCGCTGCGACAATGGCATCATCGGCAATTTTGATGCCGTGATGGATTTCATACCTTTCTTTTAAGCCACGCAAAATGGCGATACTATCCGATTGGGTGGGTTCTCCTACCATGGTGGGTTGAAACCGCCGTTCCAACGCAGGGTCTTTTTCGATGTATTGTCGGTATTCATCCAATGTGGTGGCCCCAATGCATCGCAACTCTCCCCGTGCCAAAGCGGGTTTGAGCATGTTGGCCGCATCCATGGCCCCATCGGTTTTCCCGGCACCGACTAAGGTATGCAACTCATCAATAAACAGGATGACATTTGACCGTTGAACATCCTGAATGACCCCCTTTAATCGCTCTTCGAATTCCCCCCGGTATTTGGCTCCTGCAATCAAAGCCCCCATATCCAGTGCCACCACTCGCTTGGATTGCAACCCTTCAGGGACATCCCCCGATACAATGCGCTGGGCCAATCCTTCTACAATGGCGGTTTTACCCACCCCGGGTTCCCCGATCAATACGGGATTGTTTTTGGTTCGACGCGATAATACTTGAATGACCCGTCTGATTTCATCGTCACGACCGATGACCGGATCGAGGTGTCTTTTTTGGGCTTTCTCGACCAAATCGACGGTGTATTTTTTGAGGGCTTGGCCGGGGGAATCCCCATCGGGCGATTGAATGGGGTGGGGGTTGAGCTGTGCCCACTGTTGACGAATGGTTTGGCTAGACAGTCCCTTTTGGGCCAAGGCACCGGCTAGTTCATGGGGACGTTCCAAAATGGCCACTAACAAGTGGGTGCCACTCACATACTCATCCCCCATCTCTTGGGCCAATAAGGGGGCGTGCTCAAGGCAGCGTTGCAACCCACTAGCGTGAGTGGGGGCTTGGGCAGAGGCAAGGGTGGGCAATGAAGACAGGGCCTGGTTGATTAGGGGGGTCAGCGACGACGGTAAGACCCCCAGGGCCTGGTACAAGGGTTGCATGCTGGGCGATCCGTCAGCACATAATGCAGCCAACAGATGGGTGTCGGTTACTTCTGGGTGTCGGCGGGTGCTGGCCAATTGGGTGGCCATCTGAAGGGCGGTGTGGGCGGCATGTGTCATCATCATTATGATTAAACCTCCTTAAAATGGGTCACAGACGCTTGGCTAGAGCATTTATCGTGCCAACGTGTTCACCTTTTGCTTGTTCATGATATGGTAGCATGGGTTAGTGATTGCCATTGGTTGACAAGGATGATTCCATGACTCGACACCCCATACCCACGCCCCGTCGTATTTTGCTTCAACGATCCGATCGATTGGGTGACGTTATTTTAACCATGCCCACCATTGCCACGTTACACGACCGGTTTCCCGAGGCGGAAATTCATATGATGACCTCGGTGATTGGACACACGGTGATGGCGGGTCACCCCTTGATTCGCCATGTGTGGGTGGTCGATCGGTATCAGCCGACGTCACGGTTGTTATCGGAATGCCTACCCTCGGTTCGGGCCATGCAGTATGATGTGTCGGTCACTTTGTGCGGGGAACCGGGGATGGCCCAACTGGCCAAGCAAGCGGGGATTCCGATTCGAATTGGAGACGGGTCGAATCTATTGCACCGTCGTTGGTATACCCATACAATTTGGCAAAATACCCATGATTACACCCGCCATCAGTCTGAATTGAACCAAGATTTTTTGCGGCCCTTGGGGATTCAACCTGAATTCAAGTCGTGGGGGTTTTATCCGGTTGATCATGGCTACCCGGTGTTTGAGGCGTGGCGTGACCTCGATCCTCATCGCCCCATTGCGTATTTGTTTTTAAGCACGGGCGGCAGCAATGTGCCCATTCCCGATCGCCTGATTCCAGACCTGATGGCATGGTTGCAACGAAAAGGATACCGGGTGGTGGTAGATGGGGACCGTGAACGATCGGAGTGGCCCACCTCCTCGGATCGATTAAATGTAACGGGTCAGACCCACCTATCCGATGTCATGGCCATGATTCAGCAGGCGGCGTTGGTTGTAGCGGGGGATACCGGGCCCACTCATATGGCGTCGATGATGGGTCGTCCCAGCGTGGTCTTTACCTCAAGAAAAATCAATCCCCCCACCCGATGGGGTAGCTTATCGCCCTATCAAGCGTATGTTCGCAAAGACTACCCCTGTCCGTATGATTGTCGGAAAGGCTGTCACCCAGATGTTTGTTTTCAATCCATCGGGGTGTCGGATTTTGAACATGCCCTGGCACGTATTGAAACCCAGCAAACGACCCATCAGCCATTGTCCATGACGGCCATCAAGCAATTGCATGTGTTGCAAAGTCTCCGGTGTTGGGTATGGACGGATGGGGTGATCGATCCCATCGTCGAAGAGGCAACGGATGAGGTTCCGATGGTGGTGTATTGGGGAGGGCCACGGTGGCCATGGGGGGTGTGGGGTCAGATCAAAAAGGTGATGATGGTCTATAACATCAATG
>RGUG01000311.1 GCA_010027915.1 bacterium
GTCTCGAGAGCCGGTGATGATTCTGGGAGATCCCAATGCCCCCTTAAATCTTATTTTGATTGACGATGTGACCCGTGCCATGAGGGCTGTTGTTGAGTGTACGATGTGGTCGTTGGATCGTGTTCATATTGTCCATATCACTCATCCCCATCCGACTCGTGTTGCGGATGCATTTGGCTCGCCACTGGAATGGTTAGGCTTGGATCGATGGGTGTCTGTTGCGACCGATGTCGGCAACGATAGAGGACGTATTTCGACTAAATTGAAGCGTATATTGGCCGCATTGTTACCCTATTTGCGGCTTCCAGTTTGGTTTCAAACGGATTGCATTGGGATGATCATGTCCTATCATCCTCGGATCATCACGGATAGCGTGCTATAGGATGTTTTGGCTCAATACCGCCCTGAATCAAGACAGTGGGAACGACGTTGGGTGGACTGGGTCGTTGCGATTGCACGTACGGTTGTGAAACGGGTCTTGAATCCGTCTGGGATCGCCGATGTTCAACAATTGTATGCTGCCGAAGCCAGACGATATCGAGTTAAACATCATCTTACGACGGCCTTTCATGATGCGCGATTGAGAAAACGAGCGGCGGAATGGGTAAGCACATTCACCAAAAATGGGGTCGATACAACGGTGTTGGATTTGGCGACCGGCACTGGATTAACCGTTGTTGCAATTCGGGAACGATGCCCCCAAGTAGCGGTCGTCGGCTTGGATTTGAACCAAGAAATGATCGCAGTTGGAACCAAAGCGGGACGAGCCTTGGTTCGGGGGGATGCCACTCAATTTGTAGGTGACGGATCAGTGTTACCGTTGTGGTCCACAGGGTCTAATTCGTTGGATGCGATTACGATGGTATTTGGCATTGGGGGTATTCCCAATTATTGAGCCTGTTTTCGCGAACAACTGAAAGCCCTAAAGGTTGGTGGCATTTCGGTGTTGATCGATATCCATTCCCCCAAACTGAACCGTCATAGTTGCCAATTGGCACCCGGTATTCCATGCTCGCCGTTGTTGGTTTGGATGGCATGGCAAACGGTGACATTGCCGATTGTCCTTGCGGCAATGTGGGGCTGGGGCGATCCCACCTCAAGTTTTTATGACTTCCCCCAAACACGATTGTGGGATGACTCGCATCAGCAATGGGTTGGGTTTCAGATTATTCATCACCGGGTTGAAACCCTCCGATGGTGGTTGGGCTTACCCGTCATGCCAATTTGCGAATTGGTAGTCCAAAAGGTGGTTTTTAGGGCAGATGCTGAATCGTTGGGCTAATCCAACCGATGTGTTCAAGCGCAGCGAAATGAGTCGCGATTGTTACAGCTACCGCCCCCATGATAATAAATGGCCCGAATGCCATTGTATCCCGTCGGCCTTTGCGTTTCGCCAACAATAGGGGGATTGCCGCAAATCCGCCCAAAATAAATCCAAAATAAAGCGCGTATCCGGCACCGATTCCGCCCAAAATGGTACCCAAGGCGGCCATGAGTTTGGTGTCGCCGCCGCCAAAGGTGGGCTGCTTGTAAATCCGAGTCGTGATGGCCGTCAATGCCCACATGCCCCCTCCGGCGAGGAGTCCTGATA
>RGUG01000312.1 GCA_010027915.1 bacterium
GGGTAAACTGATTCCGATGTCCGCATATTTACTTTCACCCGGTCCGTTGACCACGCACCCCATCACCGCAACAGTTAGCTTTTCAACACCGACATATTTGGAACGCCAATCAGGCATCCGTTGCTCGATATATTCCGTGACGTCTTTGGCCAAATGGACAAATTTATTGCTATTGGTACGCCCGCAGCCCGGACAACTTGTCACCGACGGCATAAAATATCGAAAACCCATCGATTGAAGCACCGCCTTACACGCCTTAACTTCCGCGTCCCGTGACACCCCTGGCTCCGGCGTTAACGAAATGCGAATGGTGTCACCAATTCCTTGTTGCAACAATACCGCCAATGCGGCAGCACTGGATGCCACGCCTTTAATTCCACCACCGGCCTCGGTCAGTCCGAGATGCAACACACAATCGGTTTCTTTTGCGAGCCGCTCATAAACCTGTATCATGTCCTGAACTTCAGACATCTTGGTACTAATAACCACTCGGTCTTTGGACATTCCCAGATGCTGCGCCAACTCGGCATTCCGAACCGCACTAAAGACCATTGCGTCATACACCACATCTTTAAAACTCTTCGGCTCTGAGAGTCTGGCATTTTCATCCATCATTGTTGTAAACAAGTCTTGATCCAAAGACCCCCAATTCACTCCGATGCGAACCGGCTTGTTAAAGTCATTCGCAACCCGAATCATATCTGCAAAATTATCATCTCGTCCGGCCCCCTTGCCTACATTACCCGGATTAATCCGATATTTGGATAATGCAGCAGCACCATCGGGATATTTTGTCAGCAAAATATGACCATTAAAATGGAAATCGCCAACCAAGGGTACCGTACACCCCATATCAGCCAACCGTGCCACAATATCGGGAACAGCCGCCATTGCCTCAAAATCGTTAACAGTCAGACGTACCAATTCAGATCCGGCATCTGCCAATTGCTTAACCTGGGCCACGGTCGCCGAAACGTCGGCCGTGGGAGTATTCGTCATCGACTGAACCACTATCGGATATTCAGCCCCCATCATCACTGACCCGATCCGAACCCCGGGCGTCGAACGTCGTTGAATGACTCGCATTAATCCCTCACACTATCTCGTTTATTTAGGACGTTTTTTAAGCCAATATCCAAGCCCAGCGACAAATCCCAAAGCCACAATAATGGAAATAGCGACTCGCCACCATCGTCGGCCTTTTGACCATACCCGCTGACCGTGCGGATGATATCTAAACGGCATATCTACACCTCAATTGTTAAAGTACCCACTATATTCCTTTTTTTTAGTTTTTTAAACGCTCTAGTTCATGATAACTTGAGTTCAGAACACTTAGGTTTACAAGCATGAACAGCCGCATCCCAGTATCAATATTCGGAGCCACAGGCCAAGTCGGGCGACACATCGCCACTCGACTGGCCATGCATCCGCGGTTTTGTATCGGTCAATTCATCGGTAGCCCCGCATCCGTCGGCAGGGACTATCAATCCGTATGGCAAGAAAAGGAATCGGAATTATCAGCCCATTACGGTACCTGGTACCCGGCTTTTCCCTATCCGGACACCATTCCCTCTCATCCCATTTTGG
>RGUG01000313.1 GCA_010027915.1 bacterium
TGGTGTGCCATGAAACCGGGGGACCTAGTCCGGACGACGCGCCATGCATATCTCAAGAATCATCCCGTTTTTGATGGGAGTGTAGGCATGATATTCATACCCGAGGATGAACTGTTGCTCGTCTTGCCGGGCAAAAAATCGTGGCACACGCGGGTTCTCACTTCTGACGGTGTGGGCTGGATTTTCACTGATTATTTGGAAAAAATTGAATGACGCGCATACGCGCGTGCTAATTTCATCTATGATTATACTTACTATATGCTCGAGGATTCTCTGGGCAGGAGGATAACGAAATGCCAACTATAAAAATTGTTCCAGGCGGAGGATCATCAAAAGTCCTCATCACGGGAACTCCAGGCTCTACCATGTATGTAGGGGCCAGTGGAGCAGGTTTATTTCAACAAGTAATAGGTTCATCCGGAGGGTCCCTTGTAATTTCGGGTCAGGCACCGGGTTCCATCAGCATCCCGGCAGGGGCGCTTGCCAGCGATGTTACAATCACAGCCACATCGGTCAATTCAGAAAATATCACAATTTCTGGCGTGTCCAATGTGGGTGCTGCACTTCAACTCGGTCCTGAGGGTCAGACCTTCTCACAACCTGTCACCATCACCATCGAGGTCGGAACACTTCCAGCAGGCGTTTCAATCTCCGATCTGGTCATCTACACAGCTGCAGTCGGTTCCAATTCCTTCACAGCACTTCCAACCACTGTGGTAGATCCAACCCACATCTCGGCACAGGTTTCCCACTTCTCCAACTTCGTGGTAACATATCCCACAAACAGTGGTGGATCCGGAACATTCGCCGATCCATACGTTATCACCATGGACGGATCTGAAACACAATACACGGTCAACTTCCCCAATGGAGAGCACGGGGCCTTCTTCAAATTCACAATGAATCCATCACAAATGGGTGATGCAGTTGCATCAGGATGGAGCGGTGAACTCACAGGTTATTCCAAGGTTGTTCAATTCGCCACAAGAGCCAATTGGACACCATCGCTACAAAATGGTGAGGATGTTGCCCTTCAACTCAGGGCAGAACCAGGAGCCGCATGGTCAACCGGAAATTACTATGATAACTGGTCCAATTATCAATCATCAGATCCCAAAACCGCATTCCTCAATTGCCGCGATTACCGCGGTGCAGCCTCATATTGGGGCTTCGGTGGCGGACCTGCAAATGCAACTTCTCTTGGTTCACAATGGTCCAGTGGACAATATCTAAACATTCCAATGTTCACATTCGCCTCCCCTTACTACGGAGTTTCTAACTTCTCAGGTGAATGGTTGATTTATGTCAACTGCCCCTACTTCTCCGACGGCTACACCGGAGGAACCGTCACAGTCATGAGCCAAATCATCACACCCTGATAAACAATAATCCCATAAGGGCGTAGGGATTCATCTCCCTACGCCCTTTTTCTTTCAACAAAATCATATCTATTCCATCCTCATGTCCCCCGGTGATCTCATCACAGTAATCGACCTCCCACTCGATCGCGAACAATTCGGCGGGGTTGAGGTATACCACATCTGCATGGATGACATTGACGATTCTGAAAACGGCACAGGCTCCTACTCC
>RGUG01000314.1 GCA_010027915.1 bacterium
GATCGGGTATTCACATGCAGGGCTGCTCTCGGTCGGGTTTACCTTACTGGCCATTTGGTTTGCCCACGCTGACAATTCAGCGTGAGCAAGGCACACGGTCACCACCCCATTAAACCGGGACTCCCATCCTAAAAACCGTCCCTACGGGGAAAACGGATGCCCATCATCCACATCCAAATCCGCACGCCATGATAAACCTGCCGATCCTCAGGGCATCAAGCGATCACATCCCATGAGCTACCCAACCGCAAGACAGTTGATGCGTTACAATTTAGATAGGGAAAAAACGAGCCCCATGGGCGATTGATACCAGCCGTTATTCATTCCCAGCATCACCATCCTGATACCCCCCTCATCGCTCGATACCAGCATATCCCCATCAATCCAACCATTCGTTTGTAACATCCAAAAAAATCCATTACCCTATCGTTACTTATCTATCCGACACCCCCATGATCCCGTATCCAAAGGAGCCGTTATGGACCCTATTAGCCCTAGGCCTATCACACCGACATCACCCCCCGCATCGCCCACATCACCAGCCGAAACGATCAACCCCGCACCTGTCGGAAATGGCTTGGCGTTACTCCAAGAAGGGACTTGCCCTAGTGACCCCACCCCCTCACCACGACCCTGCACATTGGATGACAACACCGCGACATGTATGAACGATTTCCGAACCTTTTTAACCAGCCAAATGCAACAAGGAACCATCCATCGTCATCAAGTGTATTGGAAAGACAACCATCTACACTCAACCCCCCTGCGGATTACCGATGACACAATCACCGGATTCGATCGATTGGTGGCGTTATGTCGTGACAACCCAGAAAAAAACACCAGTGGGGAATCCGCCCTGTTTTTCCAACACATTCGTACGATCAGCCGTTCCACCCATCTTCTTCGACCCAGTGAAATCCTTTTATTTAATGCCGCGGTCCCCATCACCCTGCGGGGGCATGAAATGGAGGTTAAAAAGGGCGGCCTGTTATCAATGGGATGTGGCACGTACCAGACCATTATCGTCTCACTTCGCCATACGGTTCATGCACAACTACCCATCTAAAACGGATCAGCAGAACCCCCTCATGATGAGGGGGATCGTCACCCAAAATCGGTTACCCCCACACCCCAGCAACCCACGGTGCCATCAATATCTCCCCCACCCTACCCGGCAGGCTCGTCTTTGTGCCAGCTACAAACGCCAACACAAGGGATAAAAAAAGGCGTGTATAGGAAGCCATGCGAAGGGTGGTGATACATAGGTGAGCCCCTAGCATGTGGACTCAACAGCCTGTGTGATCAACCCATCATCAATCACCATACGGCCCATCAGTAAGATGATGCACCCCCTGGAGGGCAATCACAGCTGATGGGAGGTCCTAATCTAGTGCTTAAACGCGATGAGGTGGGGAGACATGATGATGTAGAAATGATCATGGATGGAATAACAGTCTACCCCCCATTACAAGGGAATCAACGATCACGCCCTTCCTGAGGCCTTCATTCGCTTATACTGGGCCCGCCTGGACCACATATGGGTTAAGTCTGAGTACGGATGGTGACCCACTCTGTTTCAGAGTGGCCATC
>RGUG01000315.1 GCA_010027915.1 bacterium
TTGCCCCCGATCAGGATCCAGCCGGTGCAGCCAATCAAAGTCCGAACGAGCGGCCTGCAGAGCCCAATGCGAAGCGCCCCGCGCCGAAATCAGACGCAGTGGCCAGCACCTCTCAGCGGGCGGCAGAAAAAGAGTCAGTGAGACCAGAGACCGTAAACGCGGTAGTCGTTGGAGATGCGCTCGCCTCTGCGTATCGACTGCACTGGGGCCGATGGAATCCGGATGCTGCGGCCCCCACATCTACAAACGTTTTATCGGTATTGACCACCGGCAGGGAGATCACGGTTGGCAACACCGAGTATGGCCTGGTGCGCTCGATCTCAGAGCTCACTTTGCCGACGCAAGGGACATTTAGTTTCACGCTCCGGGGTAGCGACGCCGTGGTGCGCAGTGCCGCCGAATCCATCATGCCGGCGGTGGCGAATTCGAAGCGGTTCATGGCGGTGATTTGATTTTAATACCAGGAGATGTCAATGTGGGTCATTGGGATAGCCCTGATATTCGGCTGGGGCCATTTCGGTGGGGAAATGGCGAGTGGGGCATGAAAGAAGGGATACGTCTCACCTTTCCGGTTGAGATGCCAAGCCCGGTATCGGTTCCACGGTTGTCGGTGGGCAGTGGGCTGGGGGGAGACACCCTGACCATCAGAGAAAGTCAGGTGGCCATTCAACGTGCCCCCCGACCCAATGCCAGTGGGTTAACCGTGTCAGGTGACATGGTCGTAGGCCGTGACACCGTGGGGGGTGCCCGATCCAGCGGGTCTGATCTGATCGTAGCAGGTAATCTGGTGGTGGGGGGTGCCATACTCAATACAGACACCCAATTGGGGATGGTATCCGTGGGGGCTGATGCAAACTTGGCACAAGATAATACCCGGGTGATGCGTATGGGGTCCTTCGTAGGGGGAGGGCCAACGGTACAAGCCAAATGGGTGGTAAAAGGTGAGGAGGGACAGGCCGTGTTGGATTGGCAATCCAATGTGGCCGGTCCGGCTTTGTTCATGGATGAGGAAGGGCGTATGGGCATTGGTCTGACCAATCCCACCGCATTTTTGACGGTGAGAAACCCATCGGAGACCATCCCTGCCTTTCGGATCACACCGGGGCCCTTGCTAACCCAACCACTCAAAGGCAGTGTGGAAATAAACGAGGGGGTTTATTTCACACCAAGCCAAAATAGCCGGCGACCGGTGTGGTTAACCAACCGTTCGATGACGGGTGCCAATCGGGTGGTCTCGTCCCTCTTCGATTATGGGACGGTGACCGGGGCCCTCATCATGGGGGTATGGAAATGGCCGGCACACACCATGGCATCCGATGGGTGGGGGGTGGCGTTAAGTGGCGGCGGTAAAGTAGGGATCAATCAACCCAATCCCCAAGTGACACTGGATGTGCTGGGTGCCATTCGGGTACAAGGTCCCCCCGTGGTGACCGGTTCAATAGGGATGAGAGAGGGGAATCTGGTGGGGCTCAACGCCACTGGGCCGGTGGTATTGAACAATCAACTTGAAGGGGATGTGTGGCAATGGGCATCGGACCGGGGGTCGGCCTATACCCTGGCCAATGTGGGGGTGATGGACCGGAGCCCTGT
>RGUG01000316.1 GCA_010027915.1 bacterium
ACCTGGGGTGGTATAGTTGGTTGATGCCATGGTCAACCCCGATGCCAATGGCATGGTCACCTGAAGGGTGGGCACTTGGGCTGTGTTGGCCTGATTCCAACGCAACGTATTGACGATAAGGGCATTGCTGGTAGCCGATATCACATCCATCGAGGGCACCTGCAACTGATTCACCGATGGGTTGTTTTGAACGGTGAGTGACCCCACCGATCCGAACGTGACAGTCAGATCGCCTGTGGCATTCAACGTCGGGGTGTTGATCGTCATCCCACCCCATTTTCCCACTTGCATGCTACGGTTCACCGTGCCGGTATCCATCGATAACCATGGCACCGTGAGGGGTGAGGACACCCCCACCCGTGGCATGACGGCCAGTGTGTCTATGTTAAGGGTGGTAACGGACAGCTGATTGAGGGTTGCGGTTTGATTGGTCAGTTGTGCCACATTAAACTGCTTGGTAATAGAGATCGTTGATACCACTGCCTCATTTAATTGATTGGGGGTGGCCGGCTTTAAGTCGGTCACCGTGAGGCTAGCAAGCGTGCCAGAACCGCTGGTATTGAGCGTGTTGATGCTGGCTTGAGCGGCGTCTAATGCCACCGAAACGGTCACCGTCGGAATGGTAATGGCATCCGATTGGTCCACCACCAAGGTGTTAAGTGAGGCGGCGATTTGATTGGCCAATGTCACCGATCGCGTGATGGTAATACCCGCCATTGTGGCGGCATTGGCCGTGAAAGAACCGGTCACGGTGGCCTGTGCGAGGAATGCATTGCGGGTTGAACTCACCGTGCTTACCATCATCCCCGCCCCATAGTTGACGATCAGGTCCCCAACCCTTGTACTGGCATTAAAGGTGGCCCGCATGGTTTGCATGGTGTCCATCATGGCCTGTTGAAGGCCCATGTTGTTGGTCACATTCGCAAGATTAAGGACCGCACTTGACCCAGCCAACTGCTTGGTTTTCCACAGGCTGTTGGCACTCAATTGGGTTGCCACAAGGTCCGTACTGTTCAGTTTGCTGGTAGACTCGAGTGTCGTGGTCGTGACCTCATTGTTTACCGTGACAGACGCCGCAGACCATGCATTACCATTACTGATTTCCATCGTTTGGGTTTGAACGGTCGATACTGAGAGTGGCAGATCAATCGTCGCTGAATACGCCGTGAGTGATGACAGGTCGGTTTGATTGTCGACGGTCAGATTGGTTGCCGTGAGTACATTGGCGGTAATGGCTTGTAGCACCGTGACGTCATTTAATACCGTGCGACGATTGGTCACTTGCAATTGATTCACGCTGACATCCCCGGCTTCCCAGGCGGTGTATCGGCGATCGTCGCTTAACACCAAGCGAATACGTAGCGCCCCAGGACTCCCCGCGGTGGCGGTGTTGCCACCATTGCCATAGGTATCATAGGGCGAAACCCCACGTTGGTTGGCCAGTCGATCGCCCGGCGGCACTGTCCCCGTTCCGTCTTGGCCATTTAACACCACCACATTGCTCACCATGGGGTGGGCATACTGCCCCCCACCACTGGCCCCAAAAGCAGTTGAATAAACAGATTGTCCCCATCCTGGGTTTAATCCAC
>RGUG01000317.1 GCA_010027915.1 bacterium
CATTTGAAGAGATCAATTTCATAGCGCGTAGTCCGTCGTGTACCATCCGTACGTTCCGAGGAATCAATGGTAATTGCCAATGCAGGGCACACGGCCTCACACAACTTACAAGCAATACACCGCTCTTCCCCATTCGGGTACCGACGCAAAGCATGGATCCCACGCATCCGAGCCGAGGTCGGGGCTTTTTCTTCTGGGAATTGGATTGTCACTTTTCGCGCAAAAAGATAGCGTCCTGTGATCCATAGTCCCTGAATCAACTCCCAGAGCAGTAAACTCTTTAAGAAACGCTGGGCCATCCGATACCGACTCGACATACCCATTCCTCACGCAAACCAAGGGCGTATATGGAGCCCCGAGGCTATACCAATCACCACGATCCACACCAAAGTCAGGGGAATAAAGACCTTCCATCCTAACCGCATAATTTGGTCATACCGATACCGCGGAAACGTGGCACGGAACCATAGAAACAATAACAAGAAGAGCGTAACTTTGCTCAACAACCAAAGGATCGGCGGCACCCAGGCCGTCCATGCACTCAACAGTGGGATCCCTTCAAACGGAGACAACCACCCCCCTAAGAAGAGCAAGGTTGCCAATGTCGCCACCAAAATCATGTTGGCATATTCTGCCAAGAAAAATAGTGCGAATGCGATACCGGCATATTCCACGTGGAATCCCGCGACAATCTCTGACTCCCCTTCCGCGACGTCAAAAGGCGCCCGGTTGGTTTCAGCCACTGCGGAGATCCAATACACCACAAACAAAGGAAATAATGGGAGCCAATACCAGCACCAAAATCCGCCCTGTTGGGCTTCTACAATCGTGGTTAAACGCATGCTATGTGCCGCCATCAGCACCCCAACAAGCGCAAAACTCATGGCGATTTCATAAGAGACAACTTGTGCTGCGGATCGCAAAGCGCCCAATAAGGCATATCGGGAATTCGAGGCCCATCCTGCAAGCAAGATCCCATAGACCCCCAGAGAGGTCACGGTTAAGACGAACAGCACCCCAATATCGATATCGGCGATCACCCATCCGGGTGCAAAGGGAACGACGGCCCATACCAGTAAGGCGGGGGCAATCGCTAGAACCGGGGCGATCCGATAGAGATAAATATTGGAGCGTTGCGGCACGATGCATTCTTTCATTAGCAGCTTTAAGCCATCGGCTAAAGGTTGCAGCAACCCAGCAAATCCCACACGATTGGGGCCCATGCGCACTTGCATCCATCCGATCACTTTACGCTCGAGCAAAGTTAAGTAGGCTACAGCGCCCATCAACGGTAAGATGATGGCGAAAATTTTAATCAATATCCATAACAGTGCCATCATCATGCGGATGCAACCTCCACGGTTTGATAGAGGGGCCCTAAGGCTGCGGTATGCGGTAATCCTAGCGCGACTGCAATGGTGCCTTCTGGCACATGGGGGGTCGCTGCCAACGGTAAGGGGACCCAAGGCCCCGTCATAGAGCGCACACGAATATTACTGCCAACCACTAACCCATGCTGTGCAATGGTGGCAGGATGCATTTGGACCACATGCGCGGTTTCTACCCCAGGGGTTGCTTGAAGGGCAGCC
>RGUG01000318.1 GCA_010027915.1 bacterium
GTCTCGTGGGCTCGGAGATGTGTATAAGAGACAGTGCCAGCCGTAGCCGGTGGAATAATCATGCCGCATAAACCCGGCCCGAAACGTCACCTGAGACACCACATGAATCGTATCAAACCAGCGATGCGCCACCGTCACAAACGGCACATACGGATACCCGATGACCGTTTGGCGCATATTTTCCAAGGTCATTTGAGCCTGAAACGCAATCGGAGGATACCACTTCCCCATCGGCTTTACCTTCCATTGTAGAAAGCTGTTACCCGTGGCCACTCGCGCCGGTTGGCCATTAATAATCACCCGAGGCGCAATCGCATCCAGGTCAATCCAATCGGACAATGCCGCAACTGCACGCCCATCTGAAATCACTTGAACAGGCTGAATAAAGGTTTGGGTAGGGCTACCGTCATTGGGCACCGCAACTGCGATGATGCGATAAGACCCCAGTGGGGCCAAGGTTTTGCCGTCGCCCAAAGTCCCATCCCACGCGGCCAAAAAGGGCACCACTGACGGATTCGCAATTTGATTAACACCCAAGAGTTTAACGGGTTGGCCGGCAGAATTTTGAACCGATGTGGTCCATTTGACCGACTTATTGGGTTTCATTACGACCTGAGCGACATCATTCCCGTCGATCGACATCATAACCGTCGAGGGTGCGGGCGTTTCGGACAGTTGCTCGGCAGTCGTCCCCCATTGAATTCGAAGGGGTGTCACCAGGTTAAATGTCGACACCACCTCGGTATACCCGGCCCCGGACACGCCTTCACAGGACACCCGCGCCCCATAAATTCCACTATCCACAACCCCCACCCCGTCAGGCAATTCCCGGTTCCAATTCCATACCACTGGAGCGTCATTTCGAAGTGGAATGCTAGCGAATGACGGAAAGGCCGTCGCCCGTGATCCCACAAACACAAACCGGGGTCGGAACATGGTATCCGCCCCATCCCCATCCAACCGGGACATGATATTCAAGGTGGCAACCGCAGTCCCATCGATCCGGAACTGTATCTGTTTAATCCCGGACGTCGTTAATCCCACGCTCAGCAATCCACCCGCACGGGTTGCCCGATCCCCGGATTCCACCGATGAAACACCTGAAAAATCAGCGTCGCCCTGAGTCATCAAGTCCACGGAAAAGGTCCGCCGGGTCCCATCTGATTTAACGCGCAATGTCCATACCGAGTCCGTTGGGCTTTTCCATAGGGTGACTGCCGGTGCATCCACCGGTACAGTTGGCTCGCCCAAGTAGATGGATCCCACCATATTCGGAAACCGGCGGCTCGCCACCACTTTTTGAGTCCCCATATTCACGATATCCACGTTCACGTTACCCCCGCCATTTCGAATCTGAAATTGTACCGGAACCTGGCCATCGGTCGACGGGACCATCGACCCAATTGGCGTCATTTCAATCGTTCCAATCCCCTCATCAAACGCGCCATCTACGGGACTGGGCCACACCGTAACACCCGAAACGGCGGTAATCCCCACACCTTCTTCCTCCACCGCAACCGCGATGGTATACGGCATATTGGGTTGCACTCCCGCAGCGCTCGGGTTGAAATAGCCGAGGGTATCT
>RGUG01000319.1 GCA_010027915.1 bacterium
CATATCCAAAAAGTCATCTTTGTGAAGATAGTTGTCATATTCGAGCCCCACCAAATTGCGCCATTTTTCAGAGGTTTTCAGGGTATCAACGATAATAATATCCGTAATTCCCTCTTGATTCAGACGCCATACAAATGCACTACCGATAAACCCTGCTCCGCCGGTTACAATGATCATGCTTTTTCCTCGAGTTCTATTATTTGATCTGACATTGGGATCAACAACACCTTGTCCACACGATGACCATCCATATCAACAACCTCAAACCGATATCCCCATTCAACAAAATAGTCGCCAACACGGGGCACTTTATTGAGCTGATCCATCATCAATCCGCCCAAAGTCGAATAGCTCCGATCTTCGTTATCAATATCATCCAATTGGAAACGTTCACGCAAATCGTCCAGCAATACCGCCCCATCAACCAACCATGACCCGTCTTCACGCTGAACAAAGTCGGGCACATCTGGATCCCCGCTATCGGGGAGTTCACCTACAATACTTTCGATCAAATCACGCAGAGTTATCCACCCCTCAACCACGCCATGTTCGCTGATTACCACACCAACATAACATTTGTTTTCGCGAAATTTTTCGAGAATTTTAAGTCCGGTCATGGCCTCTGGAATAAATAGCGGAGGGACCACCAATTGTCGCAAATCCGGATCCTTACCCGCATCCAATTGCCGCAAATAATCCTTCACCAATAGAACGCCAACGATAGTATCCAATTGATCATCACATACTAAAAACTTGGTATATTCAGATTCCAAAATCTGAGCCCGAATCATCCGAGGCGGCGTATTCACGTTAATCCATACCAAATGCTGGCGATGGGTCATCATCGAAGGTGCCTTTAGGTCATCAAATCGAAAGATCCCCTTTAACATTTCAGATTCCTGGCGCTCAATGACCCCGTGCTGAACCCCTTCTTCAATCATCAACTTAAACTCGGCTTCACTCACCGGAGACACGCGCTGATTCGAAATCCCCAACAGTTTCAGTACAACCGCGGTAATCCAGGACAAAAACCGAATCAACGGGTGGGTGATGGTTGCAATACCCACCAAGATCGGGGCGGCCATCATCGCCACAGGCTCTGGATTATTTAACGCAATCGATTTGGGAACCAATTCCCCAAAGACCAGAGACAAAAATGTAATCAAGCCAACAACCACGACCATGGCAACGCCATCCGCCACGGGCGCACTAATCGAAAATACCTGCATTAAAAAATTCGCCAAGTCGTTGGCCACCGCAATTCCGCCAAATGCGCCGGCAATCGTACTTACGGAGGTAATACCCACCTGAACCGTCGACAACAGCCGGTCTGGGTTTTCAAGCAATACCAGCGCTGCTTTTGCCCCAGGATTGCCCCGTTTTGCCCGATCTTCCAGCCGCGTTTTTCGGGACGATACCATGGCGATTTCGCCCATCGCAAAAATCCCATTCAATACCAACAAAAACACCAAAAAGACCAATTCAATCATCAACGTCTCAAGGATTTAAACGTAAAAACGACCATCCATCCGCATGCCGGCTATACTCAAACCGATCATGAAGCC
>RGUG01000320.1 GCA_010027915.1 bacterium
CCCTGTTCCGCCCCGAAGTGGTCGGGCGCAGTGCCGCCGGGGAGGTGGATCTCCGGCAAAAACAAGCGCACACGAAACACCGTATAAGGATCGGGGTATTGCCTAAAATCCAACAGCAACTGAGATAACACATCCAATAACTGGCTCACCGACTGAACCGTCCCACCATCTGGCAAGCACGACGATCCCTCGTTGGACTCAAACCCCGTCACCAAGCAAGTGGTGAGCCACTGAATCATATCATCCGCCCATTGCACCGGGTGAATACCCGATAACTCTCCCTCCCGTAAATGAGCCAATACCCCTTTGACATCACCCACTAAAATAGCCGATACCACCGACTTGACCACCGCCGGATCACTAACCCCCAAAATACCTTGAACATCTGGCAGGCTCATGTGTGAGCCACTGTATGCCACCAACTGCTCCAACACGGAAATGGCATCCCGCATCGACCCACCCGCACGACGGGCCACCACGTCCAATACCCCGTCATCCACCGTCAATGACTCTTGACGGACAATATAATCCAACTGTGCCACCAACTCTTCGTGGGTCAACCGACGAAATTGCAAATGCTGACATCGACTGTGAATGGTAGACGGCACCTTATGTGGTTCATGCGCAGGTGGCTCCTCGAGGGTTTTCAGCAAGGCATTAAAGGCCCCGCCACTGAGCATGTGCACCTCATCAATGATATACATGCGATACCGGCACTCTATCGGTTGAAATATCACCTGTTCAATAATCCCCCGAATATGGTCCACCCCCGTGTGGGACGCCGCATCCATTTCGACCACGTCCGATGAATGACCTTGGGTGATCGCCACACAATTGTGACACCGCCCACATGGGGTCACGGTCATTCCCTGGTCACAATTTAAAGACGTTGCCAAAATACGGGCGGTGGAGGTTTTGCCCGTTCCCCGGGGTCCCGAAAACAAATAAGCATGCCCCACCCGCTGGGACGTAATGGCATTACCTAAAATCTGAACAATATGCGATTGCCCCGCCAATTCCCCCAACTGCTGACTACGATACCGATGATACAATGCCATATCTAAAACCTGAACTTAAGGCCTGTGACGATCACCGGATCGCCTTTTACCAAGGCCACCTGGTTCAATAAGGGGGACCCCACTGAACTGGATGATGAAAACCGATTTTGAACGCCCACATACGCATAATGATACGGGGAACCGGCTATTTTGATACCAGTAGACCCCATCCAACTGTCTTCAACCAAGGTCGTCGCTCTCATGATCTGATTATACTCTGCATCCAGATAAAACCAAGTACCCGACCACCATTCCATGTCCCATTTGGTTCGAACCGACCAGCCCAATACCGGCTGAGACGGTCCCGCTTTGAGCAACATCGTCCGATAGTTGTAATAATCAAACTCTTCATCCAATAAACTGGGGTATTGTGTCATGATCGCCCACCCATTGGTTTGACGACGACCCACCCATGCCCCAAACCCTTCGTTGGCAACCGTTATCGATCCGACAATCGAACCAAACAAGCCTTTTGTTTCAAAACGACGAGACAAAGAAAGCAA
>RGUG01000033.1 GCA_010027915.1 bacterium
ATGACGGGCTTCTTTCAATCCATTGATTGAGTTGAACTCAGGCGATGGGCCATTGGCCCCGTTTAATGGGGCAAGTACGGGTGGGGGAATGGGCCCCCTTGACCAAGTCGGAATGGCAGCCATTGCCGAAAGCCTTGGCCCAGGCCGTTGACGCATGACGGGCTTCTTTCAATCCATTGATTGAGTTGAACTCAAGCGATGGGTGTGGGGGGCATGTCACAGGGGAGGTGCTCAGGTTGAAAGAGGGGTGGGTGAAGTGGCCGGTGGGTTTAACTGATTGGATTGGCGAATACCCCTGTTAGCGTTTTCTGACTCGGGTTTTGGGCTGGTCTCACACGCTTGAGCCATCTTGATATCAAGATTCTTCATCATACCTCTCCTTCCTCTTCTCATCATCATCCTGATGACCATTCAACCGAGGGGGATGGTGGGAGTTGGTATCACACCCATTGTTTGATTCACTGTTTGCTTGGTTTTGTGTTACCATTTTTTGATGCAATACCCATTGGTTCAATTGGCTTGGCGTCGTCTGTATCAACACCCTCTTTTATTGGTTCCCCCTGTGATGGTAACGGTGTGTTCAGATACCCTACACCATTTTTTGGTGCCATTGCTTCGTCCCTCCCTGATCATGGGGATTGGATTGGCGTGTGTGATCATGGCCGCCAAATGGATTGCCCTGGTATGGCAAGTCCATTGGATTGTGGGCACTTATCGTGCCCGTGTGTCGGTTCATCGTGGGTTTTTATTGGGGTGGTTTGTCTGTCTGATGGCGGGTGAATGGTGTTTGTTACTCTCTCAGTTTACTGGTCGTGACTCATTGGGGGTGCCGTTTTCAACGGTTCCCACGCTGTGGCATCTGCCGTTGCCGGTGATGGCCATGGTGTTAGGGTGTCAGCTTCTGATGGCGTGGGGCTTTCCCTTGATGATGGTTGAATGTGCTCACCAGGCCACCTTGGGTATGGCGGTCTTGCGGGTGGTTCGTTATGTTCGTGTGTGCACCAAACCGTTGCTATGGGCGTTGTTAATGGCGTTTTTGGTGGCGTTTGCGGTGATGCTGGTGACCCTTTCGTTGTCATCCTTGCCGCTTTTGGGACCCACCATTCAACGGGTGGGGTTCGGGATCGTGATAGGCTCTTGGCATCTTCTTTGGATTGTGTCCTATTGTGATCACCGCTCCCTGGCGTTGCGATCACCCGTATGAGGGAATCTAGGTAGAAGGGAGGGAAAAACATGGGTCGGTGGATTCGGTTGGGGGGTGCCAGCCAATCATGGCCACGGTTACATCATCTGATTGGGGGGTATTCTCCCCGGGCCCATGGATGCATCAGGGCCTGTTTGGATAGGGTTCATTTATCCATTCCCCTCTGGTCGGTAGGGGTGAATGGTGGCCATTGGTGTGCCCTTGCGATCACCCGTATGAGGGAAGCCGGGTAGAGGGGAGGGGAAAACGTGGGTCGGTGGATTCGGTTGGGGGGTGCCAGCCAATAATGGCCACGGTTAAATCATCTGATTGGGGGGCCTCCCCCACAAACTGGGCCAATTGTTGCATCAGGGCTTGGGTTTTTTCTTGCGGTGGTGCTACCCCTCGACAGGCAGTTAACAGGGCCTCGTCACCAAAAAAATCACCGGTTTGGTTGCGTGCTTCGGTAATCCCATCGGTATATAACACCAGTTGATCCTGCGGGCATAATGACACGGTGTGGGATTGGTAAGCGGGAATGGGTTCGATTCCCAATGGCATGCCATGTTCGACACTTACCCACCGACTCTCGGATGCATGGCATACAATAGGAGGGGTATGCCCCGCCACGCTCAAGGTAACCAGACCGGTTTGAAGGTCCAACTGCCCGCTAATCATGGTGACAAATAACCCCGCCCGATGGGTGTCACACAGCGTTTTATTCATTTTTTCAAGCAATTGATGGGGTAATAATCCGGTGGTGGCATCGGCTTTCCATAAGGTGGTGGTCATGACCATTAACAATGCGGCGGGCATGCCTTTTCCCGATACATCCCCGATACAAAAATACAGGGTTTGGCCATCGTCTGACATCATAAAATCATAAAAGTCGCCCCCCACGGCTTTGGCAGGCTCAATGTGGGCAAACAATTGCCATTGGTCTTGTTGGGGGAACAACGGAAAGTCACGGGGTACCATCGTCATTTGAATCGTGCGGGCAATCGCCAATTCACTGCTTAAGCGTTCTTGGGTGGCCGCTGTTTGGGTCATGTGTTGAATGGTGACACACAATTGATTTTCCATGCGTGTAATGGCCTGTGCCAACATCCCCACCTCATCCCGGTTTGTTTTGGCGATTTGTAAGATGGCCCCTTGTTGGTCGGATGGGCGGTCAAAACGATGTTGTCCCAATGCACGGGCGTAGCGGGTTAGGGTACGCAAAGGGGCTGATAATTGGTTGATCCACCAGCGGGCCAGCAGAATGGTGAACAAAAACAAGATGAAGATCACGCCTTGTTGAATCCAAAACCCCATAATGGCCTCTTTGGTAATCCACGTTTGATTCACCCCAACTTGGACGCTCCACCCACTGTCCGTGGGTCGTTGGATATCAATGACCGATCCTGCGTCACGCAAGGCAATCTTGGATACCTTGGCGGTTCGGTGTGGATTGATCATGGCCAACGGTTCGGGAATAGGACCCGGGATGCTGTTGATGACTATCTGATGGTGGTCATTACGAATAATAATGTATTCAACCCCCCGCTTATTCTGGTGATGACGTACCATTCGTTCCAATAGATTGGGAGGGGTGTTCTGACCAATCAATACCCCCAAACTGTCGGCCAATGCAATGCCTTGTTGCGTGTTTTCTTTTTCTAATACCGACATGATATTCAGTGCAGATCCCACCGAAGAAAACAGGGCAATGCCCCCAAATAGCACCGTCAAAATGGCCAACGTTTTCCCCAATAACCGACTCATCGTCAATGGCCTCTCATGGCACGCCGCATGGCGGAATTGTGCTGGCATTCATGGGCAATGGTGCTGGTGGGCGTTGCCCCATAATCATGCCCTGGGCATACCCGCATGGACGGGTTCAATTGACCCAACCGACGCAGGCTTGCCATCATCTCGGATGGGGAACTGGTGGGTAAATCCACCCGTCCACAGGCCCCCACAAACAAGGTATCGCCTGTTATGATCAGGCCGCCTCCCGCTTCCTCATCTGCACGGGGATGGCTGATTGCCATGACCCCGTTTTCTTCTATCCTGACACTCACCGATTCTAGTATCCAGCACAGGCTATCTTGACTGTGCCCAGGGGTATGCCACACCCGCCACTGATAGTCCCCGGTGGTGACCCACTCATTGTCGGCGACTGAGATATGCGAACCCGTTAAATGGTCAACCAAGAGGTGGGGGTGGTGCCAGGTGGTCGCCCCCGTGATGCCCACCAATTCATCCAATGCATTGACATGGTCAAAGTGCCCATGGGTCAGCCAAATATGCACAATGTTGCATCCGTATGAACGGGCCAATGTGACCGGAAGACTGGCATCCCATGCCGGGTCGATGGCAATGGCCGTTTGGTTCTCTGGCTGTACCATTAGGTATTGCAAATTATCCATGGGACCGGATCGAAATTGAATGACTTTCATGATGAAATCCCTTTGCTTAGGCAACAAATGCCATATTCACACCGCATGTTATCCAGCCACCCCATTGACCGGGTGGTGCCATCGGCTTGTAACATGGTCATGTTAAACCCTTCTCGTTGGCACATGGCCTGAAAGTCGAGCAGGGTAATGACCCGAATGTTGGGGGTGTTGTCCCACCGATAAGGTAACGCATGGGTGACCGGGGTGATGCCTTGTAATAGTTGCCATCGGTTTCGCCAATACCCAAAATTAGGGAAGGTTACCATTCCGTAGCGGCCTACCCTGAGCATTTCGTGTAATACTTTGGTGGGACGCTTGACTTGTTGCAACGTTTGGGACAACAGCACATAGTCAAACCGTTGGTCCCCAAATTCTTGTAACCCTTCATCGATGTCACCTTGATACGCAGCCAGTCCCCGTTGAATGCACGTTTTAATGTTCTCAAATTCGATGTCGATGCCATACCCCGTGATCTGCTTGTGGGTTTGCAAATGGGCCAACAAATCCCCATTGCCACACCCCAAATCCAACACCCGTGACCCCAAGGGAATATGTGATGCCAGCCAATGGGCCATGGGGGAACTCATTGGCATAAAAAAGCCGCCACCAAGTCATTCAATGGGGGGCTATCCATTAAAAAGGCATCGTGCCCATAAGGGGATGCCAGATTGGCATATGACACCTGTTTGTTGAGTTTCATGAGGGTGCTTGCCAATTCTTTGCTTTGATGGGGTGGGTACAACCAATCCGAGTCAATGGATACCACTAAAAAGCGTGCCGAACTGGTCTCAAACGCCTGTTCCAATGACCCATATTTTTTTTCGAGATCAAAATAATTGACGGCTTTGGTGAGGTATAAATACGAGTTGGCATCAAACCGATTCACAAATTTATCCCCTTGATACAACAAATAGCTTTCAACCTGAAATTCCGTGTTAAAATCATACCCATAATCGGGTCGCTGTTGCAAATTTCGGCCAAATTTTAAGCGCATGGCCTCATCTGATAAGTAGGTAATGTGACCAATCATGCGTGCAATGGCCAATCCATCATGGGGTTGAACATCCAATCCATAATAAAACCCATTGTTCCAATGCGGGTCTGATAAAATGGCGTGTCGCCCGACCGAATCAAAGGCCAAGGCTTGAGGCGATAATTTTGCCGTGCTTGCAATGGCAATCACAGCATTGACCTGTTGGGGGTACATGCAAGCCCATTCCAACGCCTGCATCCCGCCCATGGACCCCCCAATGACGGCGTGCCACTGGGGGATGCCCAGGGCGGTGAACAAGGCATGTTGGGCTCTCACCATGTCCCCAATGGTAATCACCGGAAACTGAATCCCATACGGTACCCCCACATGGGGATTGAGGCTGCTCGGTCCGGTGCTACCTGCACACCCTCCGATGACGTTGCTACACACCACAAAAAAACGATTGGTATCAATGGCCTTACCTGGTCCAACGACCCCGTCCCACCACCCAGTAGGGTGTCCCGGGATACTGGCCACATGGGCATTGCCTGTGAGGGCATGGCATATCAAAATGGCGTTGTCACGTTGGGGGGATAATTGGCCATGGGTCTCGTATGCCAATTCAACCGGCGAGAGTGTGCCCCCACTGTCCAAATGCAACGGACCATCTGGTCCAAACCCAACCCAAACATCTGACGTGTACATGCTGACCCAATCATGCTTCAAAAAGTGCCACCAGCCCATCTACAACCGGCAACCGGTGGTGACAATTGGAGCGGGAGACGAGGCTCGAACTCGCGACCTCAAGCTTGGAAGGCTAGTGCTCTACCAACTGAGCTACTCCCGCAGTCCCTGCAATTGTCGCAACCTAAAAGACCCTTGCGATGCCTCGCAGTATGACACATAGGGGCGTAATTGCAAAGGCGACGGGATGCCATTTAGCATGTTAACCTGTTATGATTCATTTCAGTTGGTGAGGGTGGGACTCAATTTTCATCCCGTGTTAAAGGAGCATCACAGTGTTTAAAAAGGTTTTGGTCGCCAATCGTGGTGAAATTGCATTGCGTGTGATTCGGGCCTGCCGGGAACTGGGGATCCAATCCGTGGCCATTTATTCTGAGGCCGATCGCGATGCCCTTCATGTGCAGTTGGCCGATGAATCGGTGTGCGTGGGCCCTGCATCTAGTAAAGAAAGTTACCTCAATATTCCCCGTGTGATTTCGGCGGCGGAAGTGACCGGTGCCGAAGCCATTCACCCTGGGTATGGGTTTTTATCAGAAAACGCACAGTTTAGTGAGATATGTCAGGCCAATGGGATTGTGTTTGTGGGGGCTTCACCCGACAATATTCGGTTAATGGGTAATAAAAGTGAGGCCAAAGCGACCATGAAACGCTTTGGGATTCCCACCATTCCGGGTTCGGATGGCATTGTCCATTCGTTGGAAGGGTTGGATCAAGTGGCCCAACGTACCGGGTTTCCCCTCATCATCAAGGCCAGTGCCGGCGGTGGTGGAAAGGGCATGCGGGTGGTCACAGACCCCGCTCAATTACACGAGGCGTATTCATTGGCCCGGGCAGAGGCCACTGCGGCGTTTGGTTGCGGGGATGTGTACATAGAAAAACTCATCGAAAACCCTCGCCATGTTGAAATTCAGGTGATATCAGATCGTCATGGCCATGCGGTCCATGTGGGTGAGCGGGATTGCACCATTCAACGTCGTCATCAAAAACTGATCGAAGAAGCCCCCTCGCCCGTGTTGACCCCCGAACTGCGTGCCCAAATGGGGGATGCTGCGGTTAAAGTGGCCCAAGGCATTGGGTATGAAGGGGTGGGAACCGTTGAGTTCTTGGTGGACCGGCATCAAGCGTTTTATTTTATGGAAATGAACACCCGCATCCAGGTTGAGCACCCCGTCACCGAAATGATCGCCTCGATTGATTTGGTGCATCTCCAGTTGGCGGTGGCCGCCACGGGGCGATTGTCGTTGACGCAGTCAGAGGTGGTGTGTCGGGGGCATGCAATCGAATTTCGGATCAATGCCGAAGATTTTACCCGTCACTTTGCGCCGTCTCCTGGTAAAATTCAACTGTTTTTACCACCCGGGGGGCCGGGGGTTCGGGTGGATAGTCACTTGTATCCTGGGTACGTGGTGCCACCTTATTACGACTCCTTATTGGGAAAATTGATTGTGTGGGGTGCAACCCGCGAGGAGGCAATTGCCCGTGGCAAGCGTGCCTTGGATGAGTTTATTGTGGATGGGGTACATACCACCATTCCGTTTCATCAATTGGTGTTGTCTCACCCTCAGTTTGTGGCGGCAACCTTTGATACAGGGTTTGTGGATACCCACTTATTAAAAGACCATGGGAAAGCGTAGTACGGGTCGTAAATTGGCCATGCAATTGCTGTATCAGTCCGATATTCGGGGTGGTCAAGATCCGGGTGTGTTTGCCACCTCTTTTTGGGAATTGCATGGGTTTCAGGATCCCATTCAAGAGTGGGCCATGGGCTTGGCATCGGCCACCTGGCAGGTAAGGGAGCAGGTGGATGGGTTGATTGCCCAGTTTGCGATTGGATGGTCCATCCAACGCATTCAGCCTGTGGATAAAGCGGTATTGCGATTGGCATTTTATGAGTTGTTGCATACGGATACCGACCCTAAAATCATTATCAATGAAGCGGTTGAATTGTCCAAGCGCTATTCAACCACCGATTCGCCTCGGTTTATCAATGGCATTTTGGGCGGGTACCTTACCACATGTTCACCGGCATCGTCGGCGGAGTAACCAAGGTATCCGCTGTTCGACCCCTTTCTGAGGGCCGAGAGCTGGATATTGCCCGTGTGTTTAACCGGGATGTCGCACTTGGTGACAGTGTGGCCTTAGACGGGGTGTGTACCACCGTGGTTCGCATGACCGAATCGGTGGTGACGGTTCAGTTATTGGGGTCAACCATGGCGTGTTCGACCTTGGGCTCAGTACGGGTGGGGGATCCCTTGAATTGGGAGCTGAGTCTTACCCCTTCGACCCCCATGGGGGGGCATTATGTGACCGGACATGTGGATGAAATGGGGCGCATTGACCGGGTGATACCCAGGGGGTCTTGGGCCGAGGTGAGTATGGTGACGTCCGGCACTTATGCCCATTTGGTGGCCTTAAAAGGCTCGGTGGCCATTAATGGTATTAGTTTGACCGTGATGGGATGTGGCCCTTCGTCGGTGATGTGTCATGTGATTGGGTTTACGCATCAGCACACCACGTTGGGTCGGGCTCAGGTGGGCATGCCCGTCAATATCGAGTATGACATATTGGCCAAGTACTTGTATAATTCCCCCACTTATCGAAATATGGGTGGTCGTTACAGGGGATCGTAGGGCCATTGACCCGTGGTCCCAAAGAAAGCAGGTCAATGATGGAGCGGGACATAACATTTGATTCAATAGAATTGGCCATTGCCGATATTGCCAACGGCAAAATGGTGGTGGTAGTGGATG
This sequence comes from bacterium, assembly GCA_010027915.1. Next base: position 8,092 of record RGUG01000033.1, read on the forward strand.
ATGAAAACCGCGAAAATGAGGGTGATTTGCTCATGGCGGCCAATTTCGTGACCCCTGATGCCATTAACTTTATGATTAAACATGGCAAAGGGTTGGTGTGTTTGCCTGTCATTGATGCGGTATTGGATCGCTGGCAACTCAAAGAAATGGTGACACAAAACCATGATCACTTTAATACCGCGTTTACGGTGTCGATTGATGCGGCACCTCATTTGGGGGTCACCACGGGTATTTCAGCAGCTGATCGAGCCAAAACCATCCAAACGTTTATTAGTTCGGCTTCTTTGCCGGGCGACATTCGCAGTCCCGGTCATGTGTTCCCCCTTCGTGCCCAATCCATGGGTGTGCTCAAGCGGGCAGGGCATACCGAAGCGGCGGTGGATTTGGCCCGGATGGCGGGGTTGTTTCCGGCGGGTGTCATTTGCGAAATTATCAAAGAAGATGGTCAAATGGCCCGCGTGCCCGATTTGGCGGTGTTTGCTAAGGCCCATGGCCTCAAAATGATCACCATTAAAGACTTGATTCGGTACCGGTTTCGGACGGAAACCTTTGTGGAGCGGGTAGAGTCAGTGGGATTGCCCACTGATTTTGGTACCTTTGAGATTGTACTGTTTAAAGATTTGGTCAATGACAAAACCCATGTCGCCCTAGTAAAGGGGGATGTGGCCTCGGATGAGGAAGTATTGGTTCGGGTCCACTCCGAATGTTTGACGGGGGATATTTTTCATTCGGCCCGGTGTGATTGTGGGGCCCAGTTGCATGCGGCCATGAAAGCGGTCGAGGATCATGGGCGGGGGATTGTGTTATACATGAGACAAGAGGGCCGGGGAATTGGCATTGAAAACAAGTTGCGTGCCTATCAATTGCAAGACCAAGGCTATGACACGGTGGAAGCCAATATCAAATTGGGGTTTCCTGCGGATTTAAGGGATTATGGGGTAGGGGCCCAAATTTTGTATCAATTGGGTGCCCATCGCATTCGGTTGCTAACCAATAATCCGACCAAAATTGTCGGCTTAGAAGGGTATGGGATTGACATTGTGGATCGGGTGCCATTGGTGATTCCACCCAATTTGTATAACCAGCAGTATTTGAAAACCAAAGTGAAAAAAATGGGTCATTTGATATCAGATTTGGAGGAAGTGTAATGGGAGTACCTGCGTTGTTACAGGCCGATGGGTTGTCGATTGCGGTGGTGGTGTCTCGATTTAATGAATTGGTCTCTCGCTCATTGTTGACGGGTGCTTGTGAGGCCTTGGAACGAATGGGCTTATCTGACCCACGTGTGATTTGGACCCCCGGGGCCTTTGAAATACCGGTGGTGGTGCGTCAGTTATTGGCCAAGGGAGGGGTCGATGGCATTTTGTGTTTGGGGGCTGTGATTCGGGGTGAAACGGCCCATTTTGATTT
>RGUG01000321.1 GCA_010027915.1 bacterium
CGTTGTCGGAAGGTCCCAATCAATTGATTAAGCAAGGGGCCAAATGTGTGACCACCCCGTCTGATTTGGTCACCGAATGGATGTCCTTGCCCCTTAAGCCGGGGGGGACACCCCTGGCAACGGATGCCATGCTTTCGGTACCACCAGTGGCAAAGGGGCCATCGTTTCATGATCCCTCCCATCAATTGGTATGGGATTGCTTGGCCACGCATACGGAATTAAACGAGATTGTCACGGCGTTGGGTCAGCCGGTTCATGTGGTGTTGCCCATTTTAACGCTCTTGGAATTAAATGGTCACATTGAATTGGCCAGTGGCAATCGGTATCTTCGTCGTGTATCAGGTTAAGGGCGGGTCGGCCACATGGATTCAATTGGAGGTGGGGGACACCTTGCAGGGGGTGCATTCGTCCTTGCCTCATGAGATGCCATTGGTGCGCATGAATCAGGTGCATGGGGTGGATTACCACTGGATACAGGATGTGCCGGAGTCCGATACGGTAATCGAGGGGGTGGATGCCTTGATTTGCCAGGTACCCAATACCCTCATTGCGGTGCGTACCGCAGACTGTTTGCCGGTGATGGTGTCCCACCCTACCATGGTGGCGGGGATTCATGCGGGCAGAAATGGCCTAGAGGGCGGGATTGTGCGAAAGGTGTTAACCGCCATGGTGGAAGCGACTGGTTCGATGCTGGGATTTGGGGTATGGGTGGGACCTGGTATTTGTGTCAAGTGTTATCAAATTGACCGTGAGCGGAATGTGCACATGGATTTGGCCAACGCATGTGTGGGGCAAATAGCAGATGTCTTACCGTTGGGTAGGGTGGCGTTACAATTGTCGGGTGAGTGTACGTGTTGCCAGACACGCTATCATTCCTATCGTCGGGATGCGACCGAAGAACGGATTTTTACCGTTGGGTATCGGTTGGGGTAATCGCAACGGGGGTGTGGTGTTCGATGGCATCATGACACCCGGTGGGGTGTGTCCCGTGTGGATGGTGCTGACAGGTGGTGGTTGGTGTCCCTTCCTGATGGGGGTGTCGGGGTGTATCATGCCGCCTTATGACCCAATGTGATCGCGTGATCGTTCGACCTGCCCAGTCTCATGACCTGGTGGCGATGGGTCAGTTATCTCGTTTAAAACGACAGGCCTATGAGGCCCAGCAGCCTGTTTTTTGGCGATCGGCAGGCCCGGAAGGGGATCGGGCACAACGTACTTGGTGGGATACATGCCTCAAAAATCCCCGGTTTGCTGCCTGGGTGGCTGTTTCACATGATCAAGGATCGATGGTGGGGTTTGTGATGGCCCAACTGATTGAGGCCCCGCCGGTGTATGACCCGGGTGGGTATACCGTGATGGTGGATGATGTTTGTGTGGCAGATGATGCGGATTGGGACTCGGTGGGTGGGGCATTGTGTTCGACTGCGATGGTATGGGGAAGGCAGCATGGTGCCGTTCAAATGGTGGTGGTGGCGGGTGCCCATGATGGGTGCAAACGCTCGATGTTGGCCCAACAATCGTTGTGTGTCGCATCTGAATGGTGGGTGGGGGGTGTTGGGT
>RGUG01000322.1 GCA_010027915.1 bacterium
TTTTGGGCCATCCCCAATCGATCCATCCGTTTTAACAAAAATCACCTATTCAGCTCTTTATTTTGCAGAATATTCCGATCACGACACGCCCCATTTCGATTTACCCCAACGGTTTGCCACCTCATTTGAGGCAGTACTTGCGGCATCGCGTCCAAAAGTTACAAATTACCCACACCCGATCAAATTGCTCCCGCTACGGTTTAATCCTATCCCCGGAATTGCGCAACTTACCCCACCCCAGTGGCTCCGCCCTTGGGATGCATCATTTGTCGGAGCCCCCACCCGTCTTAAGAACACGTATTGCCAGAGGTACGACTGGGTTAAAGAATGTAATCAAACCCGATCCTCGCTAAGAATTCGGGCAGGAATTCTCAAGAATTCGATGCCGCCACCGCACGAGGATATTGACCAATTGGAACACCCATTATTAGGTCCATCGCTCTACCATTTGTTAATGAGGCTTTCCAAAATCGCACTCTGCCCCACCGGCAACGCACGCTGGACCTATCGCCACTACGAAGCCTTACAAGCCGGGTGCGTCGTCGTCTCAACCGATATCCGGGAAACAGAACTTCTCATTCCATTACCAATAGACCGAATGATACTCGTGCCCGACCACGCACAGTTACTCCCTTACATTGAAAGAGCAATGCTCGTTCGAAACGATCACCCTGATTGGATCCAACAGAATCAAACTGATATGAATCAGTACTTAGAACACAATCAATACAATCGCAATCGCCCAAAAGTATTGGATTTGTTTTTATCCCAATTTAATCATTAATCAACCCGTCCTTGTCACAGCCCACTGAGTCACGATAAAATGCCGCGTCCTAAAATAATGATCCGGTAGCTCAGCTGGTAGAGCACCTGACTTTTAATCAGGTGGCCGCGGGTTCGAATCCCGCCCGGATCACCATTTAGATTTACTTATCCCGACTTTGAGCAAAATAGACGATTGCAAGTGGACCCTGCTAAAGTACCCACATATCCCCCAATTATTGTGAGTTACTGAAAGGAGTCCCCGATGATTCAAGCGAATCAAGTGGCGCGATGGGTCTTTATAGCGACACTACCCCTAATGCTCTCTGGCTGCGGCCAAAACATTTTCAAAGGCCTTGCTGGAGACCCAAACCGAAGTTCCGAAGAATTACTCAAACGAGGGGATTTTTCAGCTGCAATTCAAAAATCGGACGAAACCCTACAGCGGGTCCAAACCGGATCTGAAGCACAAGATGCACTGGCAATTAAAGCCACCGCCATTTTGGGACAAAATAGCAGTCTTCCAAAAGATGCGTTACAGGTAGTGTCCGACCTTACCAAAGACACCTCCGCTAATATCGTATCGTCCATTAGTAATTCGCTTCCGATCTCCGCGACATCAGCTGCTCAAGCGGCAGACCTTCTCAATTACGCCGACGCACTATCATCGAGCACCAATATCATTGTAATTCCAACCGAAATTGCCAATTTGTTGTCACTTTCGGCCGTTCAACGTCCCATTTCAATTCAGGGCGTTACGAACAATACG
>RGUG01000323.1 GCA_010027915.1 bacterium
ATTTTGTTCCATTTCCGTCGGGTTCGAGTAATACACGAACCATCGAATTTTCGATAATTAAGGAACTCCAGGTAAACGCAATGGCCCTGGGGAAATCGAGTTGGCGGTAGGTCCCCTTAAATGTGTGAATCAACCCGTCTTCGTTGGTCATTTCGCAGTGGAACAATCCGCCTGTTTTGAGATCGTTAATTACAAAGCTACTCCACGACCGTTTTGGGAAAAACCATTGGGTGAGCTTATCGGCCTCGGTCCAAGCCTGATACAACGTGTCTGGGGTGGTGAGAAATCGTTGATGAATAATAAGCGGGGGGAAATGTGACATATTAATAATGGTCGGGGTGACTGGATTTGAACCAGCGACCACTAGTACCCGAAACTAGTGCGCTACCAGGCTGCGCTACACCCCGGAAAAAATTCAGGTCTATAGTCTAGCAAACTGGTCACGGTCGGCCTAGTCGTCCCGCCACTGCTGCTTGCTGAATCAGCCAGGAATCCATAACCGTGAGTGCCGTCATCGCCTCTATTACCGGGACAACCCTAGGACAAATACATGGGTCGTGACGGCCATGGACTTCAATCACCTCGGTTTCGTTATCTACGGTTACGGTTGATTGCGCTTTACTGATCGATGAGGCGGGTTTAATGGCTACTCTAAACAAAATGGGTTCGCCATTCGAAATGCCACCCAAAATGCCGCCTGAATGGTTGGTAGCAGTCGTGACGGAGTCGCCATTTATTATAAATGCATCGTTGTTTTGAGATCCACGATTCAGGGTGGCCGCAAAGCCATCCCCAAATTCAATGCCCTTGGTCGTGCCGATTGATAACATCGCGTGGGCCAATCGGGCGTCTAGTTTATCGAATACCGGATCACCGAGTCCGATTGGCGTGCCCGTGACTACCGTTTCGATTACGCCGCCAACCGAATCGCCTTCGTCACGGGCAGATTCGATTAGCTGAATCATTTCAACCGCTTTATTAGGATCGGGGCATCTTACAATATTACGTTCGATTTCATTTAGATCTACTACATCCGCCTTAATTGGGCCGACAGACAACGTATATGACGTGATGGTGACCCCAATCGATTTTAAAAATTTCTTGGCGATTGCGCCTGCCGCGACCCGTGCGGCGGTTTCGCGTCCCGATGACCGACCGCCGCCACGATAATCCCGAATCCCGTATTTGTGGTGGAACGTATAATCCGCATGCCCTGGCCGGAAAACATCCTTGATATTTGAATAATCGGTGCTCCGTTGATTGGCGTTGCGAATGAGTAACGCAATTGGGGCTCCGGTGGTCTGGCCTTCAAAGACGCCCGACAAAATTTCGACGCGATCATCCTCCCGGCGGGGAGTTGTGACGCTACTTTGTCCCGGGCGTCGACGATCCAATTCAACTTGAATATCTGATTCGGTCAATGCAATAAGAGGGGGAACGCCATCGATTACGACCCCTACGCCGGGCCCGTGACTTTCGCCAAAAGTTGTAAGATGTAGGTGGGTACCAAATGAACTGCCGGGCATGTGTT
>RGUG01000324.1 GCA_010027915.1 bacterium
GAATCCATCCGTCCCGCTATAAACTCGGGGTTGGGTCAAAATCAGGGGGTTGGTGGCGCCAGTTAAGGTTACGGTCCCGTTCACCGCCGCACTGTTATTCCCCAACACATTTAAAGTGCCGATGTAAACCACGTCAGGTAAAAGCAGCCGTCCTGCACCCACATTGATCGGCTTAATCCCGTCTCCACCCGTGTAGTCATACACTGCGACGGTAATTCCAGTCCCAGGATTGATGCGCACAGGATCGCTGCCCGTTGTGTTCAGCGTATCTATTCGCAAATTATAGCCGTTAGTCGCAGAAACATTCAGAACCTGTCCTGAAGTCATTGAAACCGAAGGCACATCCATAATGTTCCCGGTATAACTTCCGCCCGCCCCTCCCACTTGAAGGTTAATACCAGCTACACTCGGTGAAGCAATCACCCCCATGGGATAGCTAATCACCCCAAAGCTGGATAATCCATCATTGAGGAGCTGAAGCAGACCATTGGAAACTGTCACACTGCTTCCCAACATAGGCTGAGGCACCACGCCAGTTTTACCGCTCAATGCCAATGTCCCCCCATTAAGGGTTATACCTCCAATAAAACCAGTGTCCGCGATGATGGAGAGTCGTCCTAATCCCGTTTTATTTAGGATAGCAGTATCATCCGCAGCGTTTATGACACCTCCCAGCGCCAGGGTGATCCAAGGGTTGTCCACGTTGAGGGTCGTAATTCCAGCGGGGAGGGTGGCGGCCCCAGTCAAAGTCAGGTTGGAGGTTCCTGAAAAATTCAAAGTCCCGTTGAGTGAGTAAGCATTGGCAACTGTATTGACACCGGAGGAAAGGAGGGTGGTGTTGTTACTCATCGTGAGCATTCCGGTTCCCAAAGGTCCGGACTGAATTTGAGTTCCATTACTGAAACTACTTCCTCCTACGACCAGCCCCCCCGCCATCACATTGACGCCCCCATCAAAGAAACTCTGAGCGTTACTAAGCTGTAATAGCCCGTTACCAGTCTTGTTGATTGCCGTGCCGGTGGGGGATCCCGTGGAAAGATTCACACTGTCATAGATCTGGGTCAGGACATTTAAAGTGGGGGTCACCGAAGCCACGTTCGTATTTCCATTGATCGTCACTGGCGCGATATCGAACCACAAAGAACCGGCGCTAATATCAATTGCAGCTGTTCCGCCAGCAATCGTGGCAACCGAGGCCGCATTCGAAGAGGTAACCGATATACTTCCCCCAAAGCTCAAGATGGGGCCACGGGTCAAATTCACCCCGGTGTTGGTAATCGTGGCCGTGCCAGAAGCGGTAACCGGATTGGTAAAAGTCAGGCTCGTGCCATCATCCGAAAGTGAGCTCACAAAACTACCCAGCGGAATGCCTGGGCCTCCAATCGGCATCCCCACTTTCCAGCCTAAATTCGAGGGAACCATGATGGTGTTGTCTCCAGACGTGGTTGTCGCACCGCCATAGGGAGCAAAAGTCAGGTTAGTTCCAGACGTAGTTGCAGTACCAGGTGTCAAGGTAGATAGGGAGCCGAT
>RGUG01000325.1 GCA_010027915.1 bacterium
GGCCAGCCAACATATGGACATGATGGCGTGGGCTGCGTTGCATGCGTACATGCATCCCCATTTACGCCAGTTGTATGAAGGGGTAAGGGAGCATCCGCAAGATGTCCAGCGTTATGATCATTTTTTGACTGCTTGCATCATGGTCCTACCCAATGGGTTACCCAAAGAGATTATCCGGGCTGAAAAAAATGCGATATTACAGCATCCCCTCTTAGCGTTTCTCCCCGGCCACCCCATCACACCCCCCTCGATTCTGGGATAACAAAGCAAAAGGGTGGGGGAGTGCTGAGAGGCCATGCCCCCATCATTCCGGTGGTATTCGTTTGGCATACCATTTGATATACTCCGTTTACTGAATACGTCATCGTATTGACTTTATCCAAAAGGACATACCCCCATGATTATCAATGCCACTCAAATTCGTGACGGAATGATTTTACGCGTGGAAGGTGAATTGTATCGCGTCACGTGGACCATGCATCGTACCCCAGGCAAGGGCAATGCGGTCATGCAAACCAAGCTCAAACACCTCATCACCGGTAAAAACCTAGAGCAACGGTTTATGTCCTCCGAACGGGTAGAAAAAGCCGAGCTTGAAAACCGTGAGTTTCAGTATTTGTACCGCGATGAGCATGCCCATTTATTCATGGATAATCAAACATTTGAACAGACCCCCGTTTCGGACGATATCATCGGTGAAGGGGGCAAGTATTTGGTCGAAGGGGATACCTATCTGTTAACTTTTTATCAAGATGATATTGTGGGAATCGACTTGCCTAAAACGCTATCCCTTAGGGTTACGTATGCACCCCCTGAAATCAAAAAAGCCACCGCCACCGCCAGTATGCGACCCGTTACATTGGAGCGTGACATTGTCATTAACGCCCCGGCCTTTATTCAAGAAGGGGATGTGGTGAAATTTAATACCGAAACAGGCGAGTATTTAGAGAGGGTATCGCAATGACCGCCACCCCGTCAGAAGACCCCAACGCCCTCAATATTCAGGTTGAGATTGAGGATGCCATTGCCCAAGGCGTCTATTCCAACTTGTTTTTGGTGGGGTTCACCTCTGAGGATGTCACCCTTGATTTTGCCTATTTACAACACACCTCTGCCAAAGCCCGCATTCGGTCTAGGCTGGTGTTGTCCCCCCGCAATGCCAAACGATTGGCCCGTTTATTGACGGCCAGTGTCATCGATTATGAATCAAAGCACGGATCAATTACCGATGAATCCGGCCCCAGTATCTCACTTAACTACAATTGACCCTTATTTTTTTTTGGACCATGCACTCGGTTTGGCGGCCTTAGCCTCCCAACAAGGGGATGTGCCAGTGGGTGCCGTGGTGGTGTATCAAGGTCAGATTATTGGGGAAGGCTACAACCAGAAAGAAACGCGTCAGCAAGCCGCCGCCCATGCCGAAATGATGGCCATTGCCCAGGCATGCGATGCATTGGCATCCTGGCGTTTGATTGACTGTGTCTTGGTCAGCACCCTTGAGCCATGTCCGATGTGTGCAGGGGCATTGTT
>RGUG01000326.1 GCA_010027915.1 bacterium
CCAGATTACGCGGGTGTTGTCGGGTGCAGAAACCGTTTATTGGCGGCTTTCGATGGCACAAGAGGCATTGTCATTGGCAGAAGATGGGGTGGGTCGGGCCAAAAAAATGCTGCAGTGGGTTCGCCAGCGTCAACAGCGGGGATTGGCCGATGCCACTGATCTGGCCCAAACCCAAGCCTTGTTAAAAGCGAGGGAATTGGATGTGTCCGTGGCCCAAACCGAGGTGCAGCAATTGGGTCGTGATTTTAACAACGCCCGCGGGTTATCACCGACCCATCCGATTGAGTCGATACAGCGTCTGAGTGAGGGCATTCGTACCCTTCCGTCCCCTATGGTTACCACCGCCTCATCCGAGCTGCGGGCGACCCTTGCGGTCAGTGAGGCAGAATTGGCCCGTATGCAAGCCACCATTTTAAGTGGGGATCCGTTACTTAATCTCACCGGGCGTGTGCAACTCAACCCGGTTCAGTCGGGATTCGGAGACATGCTAACGCATTCACTGAGTACCGATTATTCCACGGTAACGGTGGCACTTCAGTATGCGTCGGGGTTAGACCTTCAGACCGTATTGGCCATTCAGGCGGGGTATGAAAAAGCCAAAGAAGCCAATCGCTTGCTTCGGGACCAAGCACTAAAAGACCGGCAACATGCGATGACCCAATACACCATGGCGTTGCAAGCAGCCAAAGACCGGTTGCAGGATACCACCGAATTGGAGTCGTTGATGCAAACCAAATGGCAACTCGAAACCCAACGGCATGCGAATGGTCGTAGTACGTTGGCCCAGGTATTGACGGCCGAACAGGAGTACAAACAAGCCACCCTGCAACGATTGCGCGTCAAAGCCGACATTGTCTTGACCACCATTCAACTTCAGCAGTTAGGGAGATAACAATGGATATTGCAGGTTTATCAATTAGACGTCCGGTTTTTATTTCCGTTTTGGTGGTCTTGTTATTGGTATTGGGCTGGATGTCACTCAAAAAATTACCGGTTGATTTGTTTCCTAACGTGACGTTTCCGGTGGTGGTGGTCAATACCATTTACCGTGGTGCGGGTCCGGTGGAAGTTGAAACCCTGATTAGCAAGGTCATTGAAGAAGAAGTGTCCAGTATTGCGGGTGTCAAGCGTATTTCGTCATCCAGTGGGGATGGGTATAGTTCGGTGGTGGTGGAATTTTCACTGGATACGGACATTCAATATGCCGAACAAAAAATCCGGGATCGATTGTCCATGCTTCGTAACCGTTTGCCTGATGATGCGGAAACCCCGATCATTCGTCGATTGGATCCGTCTGATCAACCCATTTTGATAATTGGGATTCAATCGCCATTGCCGGCAGGGGAGCTGTATCAAGTGGTGTCGACCCAACTAAAACCCAAGCTGGAACAAATCAATCAGGTGGGGGCGGTTGAAATCATCGGGGGACGAAAAAGAGAGTTGGCGGTTCACCTGGATCAAGGCAAATTGGCGGCCACCCAGTTGTCAGCCAGTCGGGTAAGTCAGGCTTTGGGATTAAGTGGTCAAAAC
>RGUG01000327.1 GCA_010027915.1 bacterium
GGTAATACCCAGCCAATTGGCATGCCAGTCGCGCCATTCTGGGTGGCCGGTTCCAAACCAAAAATCAGTGGATTCTTTTAAACCGCCGATCATCATGGCGGACAGGGGGTCGGCTTGCTGACTCACCTGGCCCATGACCCATCGGTGTTGAACGGCATCCGAGGATGATGGGGCCGGAATGGTGTGGACCGCATCCAGGGTGGTGCCGATGACATGGGCAGCATACCCCATGATAAGGGTGGCCACCAACGCCCCTGCTACCATGGGGTCCATGATTTGACCCAGTTGCTGGATGATGCCCCCAGTGGCGATTCCCATTCCCACACCACCGCCCACCCATAAACCGGTTGAGACCATGCCGACCCAATACCTTTCGTGATGGGCATCCGATAGTGGGGCGGCCAATCCACCCACCACACCGCCGGCCAGGCCACCCACGGCCATTCCGGGTGCCCCCACGCCGATCATCATGCCTTTGAATAGGGAAGAAAAGGGAGACGATCCTCCCCCCCTTACCGTCTCGGTGGGGGATGCATTGATCAGGCAAGAGCCCATGATCAGTCCGATAAAGGCAGCGAGGAATCGGTCCATTTAATTTGCCCATCGATCATGGTGAGAATGGCTTTTCCTGTCAGGGTGAGGCCATCAAAGGGTGACGAACGGTCCATTGAATGAAAGGTGTTGGCCTGAATGGTTACCGTTTTGGTTAAGTCAAAGACTGACAGGGATGGTCGGGCCCCCACGCTCACCCCTGGTTTTTTGAGCCCAAACAATCGCAAGGGTTTCGAAGACAGACAGGCCATGATGCGGTGCATGGGAATTCGAGGTCTCAAGGCATGAAGGGTGGCCGGAATCAGGGTTTCAATACCACTGATACCAGGGGACGCACTGGTAAAGTCGGTTCGTTTTTGGTCCACGGTATTGGGTTGATGGTCGGATGCAATGACATCGATGGTGCCATCCTCGATTCCCTCGATCAAGGCTTGGGTATCATCCGCTTTTCGTAAAGGGGGGGTGACTTTTAGCTGGCAGTGATACCCCTCGATATCCCGATCTTGAAAGCATAGATAATGAGGGGCAGTACCACAGGTAACCGGTATCCCCTTGGCTTTGGCTTCCCGAATCAATGCGACACTGTCTCGGGTGGTGATGGGAAAAAAATGAGCCTGTCCCCCAAACCGTGCCACCAGGGCAATATCACGGGAAACCCGTATGGATTCTGCTTCTTGGGGAATGCCACGCAAGCCCATTTTGGTCGCCAGTGCCCCTTCTGCGATGACCCCATCACCCCCCAACCATGGGTCGTAGGGGGTGATCACCATGGGACGATTGGGGCAATATTCCAATGCCAAGCGCATCATGCCGGTATCATGCAATGAGGGGCCATCGGTAAATCCAATGGCCCCTTCTTCGGCCATGAGGGCCATTTCGGCCAGTGGCTGACCGGCCCCTCCTTTGGTGACCATTCCCATGGTGTAAATGCCTCTTTATATAATTCATAATAAACTAACACCTACTATACTTTTTGCT
>RGUG01000328.1 GCA_010027915.1 bacterium
CCACCCTCATTGAACCGGGGTTCATTACCAATCCGATGGAATTTGACCGCTTGAGTCGGGCCGACGTGCAACAAAAATTGGCCCAAGCCATCACCCAGGGGATCGTGGATTACGTCACCCTTCCCAAGGAGAAGCGGGTATCGGAGTGACAGGCGTCGGTGGGATGGCACATTCGGTTACTTTCTTTTAGAATGGCCGGCATGAAAGACCTGATCGCCACATTACAACCCCTCACCGATCCGACGGACTGCCTGACGGCCCTGCTAGATGCGGTGCCCATCGACCAGATTGTATTCACCTCTAGTTTGGGTCTCGAAGACCAGGTCATCACCGATTTATTATGGGGAAACGGACGGTCAGTCGATATTGTGGTGTTGGATACGGGGCGATTGCATCCGGAGACGTATGCGGTCATGAGTCATACCCAAGCCCATTACCAACGATACCATCGGGTGATCATGCCCGATCCGGACGAAGTGGAAGCCTTGGTCAATGCCCATGGTATCAATTGTTTTTATGAGTCGGTGGCCTTGAGACAACGCTGTTGTGCGATACGTAAAACCCACCCGCTTCGACGGGCATTGGTGGGCAAAACCGCCTGGATCACGGGGATTCGGCGCGAGCAATCGCCCTATCGTGGGACGATGATGAGGGCCGAATGGGATGAGGGTCATGGTATGCTGAAGGTCAATCCCTTGTTGGATTGGTCATGGGAGCATGTGAGGGACTATGGACGTGCCCATGGCATTCCCATCAATGCACTGCATGAAAAAGGGTACCCCAGTATTGGCTGTGCACCGTGTACCCGTGCGGTTCAAGACGGACAAGACATCCGGTCCGGTCGATGGTGGTGGGAAAACAAGACGGAGGGGCACTCTGAATGTGGGCTTCATCGTCCGTCCTGACCACTGATACCGGACGTCACAAAAAAGGGTGGGAGAATATAGGTGGGGGGTGTCATTTCACCGTAGGGTTGATGATCGATTGGATGGTGTGAATCGGTGTAAGAAAAAGGCATATGATTGATGCTCGTCTAAGCCCATCGTCATCCGAACCCGATTGGGTCAGGTTATTGAATGTAGCCAGTCCCTATTTAAAAAGTGACACCCCCCACGGCATGTATGTGTACGAATGGGGTCGTAGGCTGATAGAGGATGAGGTCACCATCCCTCATCCAGTACCAGACAGCTCGTGTCCAATCCCTTCATGGCCTCCCTCACCCCTTCGCCCCAACACCCCGAATGGGTGCTGATAGGGGCATGGTTCATTCGGACAAGGGGAATGGATTGGGTGATGATCACCCGATTGGGTAACAGGATAGACCGGTTGTATGATGACCCCTATCCGTCGTTTGCAGGGGAGCCTGATGGTGGAGTATGGGTGGAAGAAGGGGAGAGTTCATTATTAAAGTATCTCACGGCACATTCAATGACGGCCGCAATATCGCCATGACCACCATCAGGGTAGGATTGTAATGCTTGGATCAGCTGGGTAATGTGCGGTGTGCTGTCAGCCGTCAGTTGATTAAAA
>RGUG01000329.1 GCA_010027915.1 bacterium
GAAATTCCTCGTCCGTCACCTGCGTCGCTACATGCGTCAGAACACTGGCACCCACCATTCCGCCGGCCGCAATGTCCACCAGCCCATCACCATTGATGTCCAGCCACACCGGCCCCCAACTCCACCCGGAAGCGGCCAAACCTTTCAATGCTCCCACCTCGTTCCAAGTGACATGGGGTCGATGGGATACAAATACCGTGTTTCTACTGATCTGCCTGAGTGAACCAAAGAGTTCCGACGGCTTTTCATTCAAGTAGGTGTCATCGTATTCCAGAATTCTCTGGACCGGATTCCGAGGCAGCATATCCGTGACAATCCAATCCGGGACACCGTCTTGGTTCAAATCTGTGAATGCAACCCCCATGGAAAAGAGACTCGTGTACGGCAAGTAGTCATGAATCTTGTCGACAAAGCGTCCTCCTCCAATATTCATCCACAATCGATCCGGGCTCTGATAGTCGTTGCAGACATAAAGATCGGGCAGTCCATCTCCATTGATATCTTGGAACGCGCACGATAGCGACCAATCCAACTCCAAAGCCTTGTCGGTTGAATTACCATAATCGGCAATCCCAGAAAACGGTCGCAGGGTCAGATTGGTCCCGCCTTGGTTCAAGAGGATGACACTGGGTGCCCCCATTTCAGCCACCAATCCCGTATTACTGACCCGAAAGCGATCGGGATCAAATTCCCCAGGAGCCATGGTTGAAGTATTGATCAACCGACGATCGGCCCCTGCATTGGTGCGCAATGAATTGTAGTTGCGGCTTCGGTTTTGACGATACCCCAGTGCGACAATATCCACACTTCCATTTTGGTCGATATCGGCAGACGCCATTCCACCCCAATACGAACCTTTTGGTGGGGCATAGCTCACCTCATTGGTTCGGAAACCGAGTCGTCCGTTGCCATAACTTACCCGAATACCAGAATCATAGGTCGAAGTGATGAGATCCAATCGACCATCACTGTCCAAATCGCTGACTACAATTCCTGCAATGGCAGATTTTTGAATCGTTTCCGACAATCGGGAAGTCGCATTGGTGAACTTCCAAGGCCCACGATCACTGAAATAAACCCCTCCCCAACCGGGTTTCCCACCGAGCACCAGATCGGGCCAACCATCTGCATTGAGATCACGAATCGCCAGTCCCCATCCATTCAAAATGAAGGTGATATTGGTGATTTGTTGACTGGTGATCGGATTTGTTTGAACGACACCCGCTTGCAGCCCGCCCTTTGCTTGAAACTGAGGTTCTGAACCTTCCATTCGGAAGATCCAGGAGTGGATGATCATCAATAAAACAATTATCCAGGCTCCCAGTCCCGGCCAAACCCTGTTGAAACTTCTCTTCAAGTTTAATAAAAATCGCCCACCCTCACGGGTGGGCGATTTTGTAGACCGATTTGATATCAAATCAAATCATTAGATATTAATCAATATTGACAACTCGATAAAACGAGGCGGCTGGTGTTGATGGCAATGTCACCGTACTGTTGGGTATCAGCATCGATTTCATGGCTGCAGC
>RGUG01000330.1 GCA_010027915.1 bacterium
CAGTTCAAAGCTGTGCACTTGGGTCCTTAGTTTCCCCCCAACCCAGTTCCCCTATTTTATACTCAATCCACAGCTTTTTTAATACCAAAAAGCCCTGCGTCAGCAGGGCCTATTTATGTTCAAAGGAACAAATCATATCGAGTCACACAAATTGAATAATACGAGGATCCACAATGATATCTTGCGGTCGCAAGGAGCGGGTTAAAAAGAGTCCCTCCAACGTCCGACATCGACTAAGCGCAACGTAACCCTGCCCATGAGCAAATAGCCGATCCCCCCAATCGATAATCAGTTGGTCGACCGTGATTCCCTGCGCTTTATGAATCGTCACCGCCCACGCCAACTTGAGGGGAAATTGTTTAAACTCGCTGACCACCTGGGTCGTCAACGCACCTGAATCTGGATCAATGCCATATCGCATTTTCTCCCATTTTTCGGGTTTAACTTCATAACGATTGCCGTCAATTTCAACCCAGACACGATTGTCTTCAAGCGCAGCAACAACCCCGACGGTTCCATTTACCCACCGCTTCTCACGGTCATTTTTAATCATCATCACCTGTGCCCCAACCTTTAAAACCAAATGACTGTCGGTCGGCAACACCGTTGATTCCATGGTCCCTTTAACCGTTGCCGGAAAAACCTGGGCAGCCCCCGATAACCATCCCATCTGATTGTCATTCATCTGGTTCACTCGTTCGTTTAACGGGCTCAAGGTCAAAATTCCCAAGTGAGGAGGCGTCCGATTAACGCGATCATTGAGGGCCTCGTCAATTTCCGAAATCCATTCCCCCCGGCGAATGTGGGCCAAAATCATTTTAAAATAATCGTCACTCTGTCTAAAAATATGGGTCAACCGTCGAATATCGAAAAAATAAACCCCGCCATAGTGTTCAGCAAAATAGGGTCCCAGCGCCCGTTCCACAACCGGAGGCAATTGGGAAAGATCCCCAAACATAATCATCACCACGCCTCCGAACGGTTCATCCCGCCGGCGGGCCATCCGGAGTAACGTATCCATCGCATCCATCACGTCGGCCCTCACCATGGATACTTCGTCGACAATGAGCATGTCCAATTTTCGAAGTACGGTCGCCGCGTGACGGGTCAAGGTCAGGGTATCCAAGTTGATAAGTCCAAGCGGCAGTCCAAAAAAGCTATGAATAGTCTGCCCGCCAACGGCCAATGCCGCCATGCCGGTCGGGGCAACCACAGCCGCCGAAAATCGGGTGTTTTCTTTTAAATATTTCAACAACACGGATTTACCGGTCCCGGCGTCACCGGTGATATAAAAATGACTATGACTCGTTTCGATTTCTTGGAACAGCCTCAGTTGCTCGGCGCTGAGCGGGGTCTCAAAAGCAGATCCGTCACGCATGAGTTAGACCCGAACATGATCCGGCAATCCAACCCGTAGTCCATGCATTTTGGAAATTAAATCCGCCGGTAATCCCGTCGATATCCAAGACTTCTCCTGCAAAATATAGACCTTGGCAAATCCGGCTTTCCATCGTCTTAAAATTCACTTC